>JAYVVY010000107.1:0-6217 GCA_043786575.1 Ilumatobacteraceae bacterium | reverse complement strand
GTGCTCACCAAGACCGACCTCGTCGACGACCCCGAGCCGACCGTGGCCGCCATGCGCGAGGTAGCGCCGGGTGTCGACATACGGATTGCGAGCGGCATCACCGGCGATGGGGTGGAAGCGCTGCGCAGCTACGCAGACAACAATTCGACCATCGCACTGCTGGGTGCCAGCGGCGTGGGCAAGAGCACATTGGTCAATGCGCTTGTCGGCCACGGACGAATGGTGACCGCCGACGTCCGCGAGGGTGACCAACGCGGACGGCACACAACCACCGCCTCCGAGCTGATTCGGTTGGTGGAGGGTGGCTGGCTGGTGGACACACCCGGCGTGCGTGCCGTCAGTCTGTGGAGCAGCGGGCGCGGCATCGAGAACGCGTTCGCCGATGTTTTCGACCTGATGGATCACTGCCGATTCCGCGACTGCAAGCACGACGACGAGCCGGACTGCGCGGTCACCGCTGCGGTGACCGCTGGCGAGCTGGACCCGAAGCGGCTGGACAGTATGAAACGGCTCGTTGCCGAGGAGGCCGCGCTCGAAGCCGAACAGCGGGCACAGGAGAAGGCGCTGGACAAACGCGGTGTGCGCAAACCAAGGCCGCCCGACAAGCACTAACTGTCGCGTTAGGAAATGCTCGTGCGAACTTCCATTGCCTCGTTCAGCCTGGTGAGGTCGAAGCGGGCGAGTAGTTGTTCGTTGGTGCTGACGACCACCACGTCGCCGCCCTGCTCACGTGCGCGACCAGCTGTGCCCAGCAAGATGCCTAGACCCGTGTCGTCCATCACTGTCACGCCATCGAGGTCGACGAAGAGAGTGGCTCGACCATGTAGCGAGACGGCGCGCAGAAGCTGATCGCGAAAGTACGGAAGTGTTGCCAGGTCGATCTCGCCACTGACCTGTAGCACCGGCGTAGTGCCGATGAGCGCGAGCGAGCAAACGAGTTCCATGGCGTGCCGAGGCTAACGGCTAGGGGGCTCGATGGCCATGGTGACGGTGGCGGTGAGGACAACGTCGGGTAGCAGTGCGCCGATCAGCGGTACGTCGGTGTGGTCGGTGTAACGAACGGTTGCGGTGACGGTGCCGCTGCTCTCGCTGATCTCGACATCGAGCGGACGCAGTGCGACGGCCCGGTGAGCCGCCGCACTTCCTGTGCCCAGGTCGGCCGATGCCGCGGCGGCACGTGCTGCCTCGCGTGCCGCCAACTGCACCGCCAACTGATCGCGACCGATCACTGCCACCTGCACGATGCCGAAGAGCAACAGGCAGACCAGGGGCAGCGCGAGCGCTAGCTCGACGGTGGCCTGGCCGCGATCGCGCTGACGCCCTGTCGTCACAACTTGTCGATGACCGAATCAATAACTCGGTCGAATAGGCGGCCGACTTTGCCGGCCCCGCCGCCGGTGGTCGCCCAACCGACGACAAGTAGGGCGACCAGTGCCGCGCCGAGCAGTACAAGCGCGTATTCGGTCGTTGCCTGGCCGTCTTCCTCCTGCCAAACAATCCATGCGTGTACGCGTGCCATCCATGCGTTCATGAGCTACCTCCAACCGTTGGTGTTGTTCGGTCACTGGTGAAGTGACGAGAGGGCTGCGAGCAGCAAGGGGACGATGGCAAGAAGAACGAACGAGGGGAGTGTGAAAAGCACCAGCGGCACCGACATGCGCACGGGCAACTGGCGGGCGAGCGTGTCAGCCTGACGACGCCGGTGTTGGCGTGCCTCGGTTGCCAGGCGTTCCAGCACCGGCGCGATTGGTTGCCCGTAGCGGTCGGCCGCCGCGAATGAGTCGGTAAGGGGAGCGGCTAGCGGCCCCAGCGCCGCGGGTAGCGCAGAGAGTGCGTCGGCGAATCGCTCGCCGGCGGCTGTCCGCGCAGAGACGGATGCGAACGCGGGCCGTATCGCGGGCGCCAGATGGGGCCCGGCAATCTCCATCGCGGCCGCAGGCAGATACCCGGCCCGCACCGCGAGCACGATCATCTCAATTGCGTCGGGATACGCGCGCTCGGCGGCTCGCTGAGTTCGGCGCGCGGCGAGGTGTGGCAACCACACACGGCCCGGTGAGCAGGCGGTCTGTCGGCTGCGCTGGGGCTGCGGGCGAAGCGCGTACGCCGCGACGAACACGCCCATGATTGCGAGCAACCCGTCGATCATTCGACGGCCTTTGCCACGATGCGGCGCATCCACCACCAGCCGAGCAGGTTGCAGACACCACCTGCCGCCACGCTGGCGATTCCCAGCGGGCTCACCATCGCAGCGCGAAACGTTGGGCTGGACACGGCACTCCACCCGGCGAACGCGAGTGGCACGCCAGTCAGCACGCGTGCGCTCAGCCGTCCCTGTGCGCTGAAGGCCGCAGCCTCACCACGGATGACCGCCCGCTCGCGAAGTAGTGCCGACGCAAAATCCAGCGTGGCCGCTGTCGGACCGCCGAGTGCGTGAGCGGCCCGGACTGCCTGCACGACAACCGCCTCGTCGGCAGTCGTTGCCGAGTCGGCCGCGTCAATGCTGGCGAGGGTTGCCCTGGGGGTCACGACCCGTCCTTGCGGCTGGCAGTGGGCGACCGCATAGCCGACCGCTGCTGACAACGAGCTGCCCGTGCGCACCTCGGATGACATCGCGTCCAGCAGCGCGGCCCACTGGTCGACGGTAGGTGGAGTGGAGTTCCGCTGTCGACGGCGGCAGGTCAGATCGATCACGTGCGCGCGTCGCGCCTCGGGCCGCGGCCGCGCCCAGACGGCGATGGCGAACAGCAGCGCCACCGCGGCGAGCGCGGTCATCGTCGGCCTCGGCTCACGGTGTCGACCACGTCGTCGCCGCGCGCAAGCGGGCGAACCCACAGAGAGTTACCCGCAACGACCTCCGCCACCTCAGCCACGCGACGGGCTCCGTCGGTGCCGCGCACCACGTGAACCACGATGTCGATCGCTCGTTCCACATGTTGATGAACCGCAGGCAACGGCCAGTTGCCGACCTCGTGCAGCACCAGCGAGGCCACCCGTTCCAGGGCATCGAGAGCGCTGTTTGCGTGGACTGTGGCCAGCGATCCATCGTGGCCGGTGTTCAGCGCCTGAAGGAGGTGTACCGCCTCACCACCGCGAATCTCACCGACCACGAGTCGGTCGGGTCGCATGCGCAGCGCGGTGCGCAGAAGGTGGGCGAGCGTGACTTCGCCGACACCGTCGGGCGTGGCCTCGCGAGTTTCCAGCCGCACGACGTGGGGGTGTGGCAGCCGTAGCTCGGCGACGTCTTCCAGTGTGATGAGGCGGGCGTCGTGTTCGACTTCGCTGGCCAGCGCGTTCAGCAACGTGGTCTTGCCAGATGACGTCGCTCCGCTGACGAGTAGGTTGCACCGGCTCGTCACCAGTTCCCGCAGGAGTGTGGCGACCGTCGGCGATGCGAAGTTCTCCAACGGAATCGGGCGGGCGCTGAATCGTCGGATTGTAAGGCACGGCCCGTCAACTGCAACAGGCTCGACCACGGCACACAACCGCGAACCATCGGCCAATCTGGCGTCGACCGTCGGATGTGTTCTGTCCAGCCGACGGCCGAGGGGAGAGAGGATGTGTTCGATCGCTCCCAGCAGCGTGGCGGGCCGAATTGAGCCAACGTGTTCGAGCCGACCGGCGCGTTCGATCCACACCTCGTTCCCGCCATTGACCATCAGCTCAGTGATGGTCGGGTCATGTAGCCATCGCTCCAGGCCGCCCAGTGGCGACTGCTCCGCAACGAGGTCGATCATGCGGCGGTCTTCAGTGAGTGCGCTAACGAGCGCGGCAGCCGGGAGGCAAGGAGGCCGGCGTCGACTGCCCGTGAGACCGCTGGGTCGTACTGCAGCTCCGCCACCACAGGGGCGCCAAGCGAGCGCTCGACATCGCGAGCCGTCAGCGCCCTGCCCGGTTCATCGATGAGGACGATGCCGGTGGGATGCAACCCGGTTGCGACCGCGCGCCGCAGCGAGAGGTAGCACGGACGGGTGACGAGAAGACTGTGGGTAGCGGCTGCGGCCAGCGCCGGCGGCGGTACGCCCGTGCCTGCGTCGATGACGATGGTGGCGTCGAGCGCTGCAAGTTCTCTGACAAGTCGTTGCCATTGATCGTCGTTGGATGGTGGCAATGCTGTCGATCCACGGGGGATGAGCTGCAGCACCTCCGTCGCGTCGACTGCAAGCCGGCTCAGTGCTGCGCCGTCAGCCGATGTCGATGCGAACCATTCGGCAAGGCCGGGGCCATGTGGTTCGGCGATGCCAAGCGCAGCGGGCGAGTCCCCGCCGAGGTCGATAAGGATGGCCGAGTGGCCCTGAGAGGTGACGAGTGCGAGCGCTGCGGCCACCACGGTGGTGCCGCTGCCGCCCTTGGCGGACCAGCAAAGAAACATGGAAATGCCCCCATGAGAGAACTACGACGGGGGGAAGCCGGTCCCTTCGGAACATATCGACGCCACACCCACGCGCCAACCTGCCGAACGCTTTGGCCCCGAACGTTGAATTCAAAGGTCGCTACGTACGGACCTTTGAATGCAAGAGTCAGCTTGCGAACTCAGATCACTTCGTTGATGAGCGGTTCGTTGCGCAGGTAGCGGCCCAAGTTCTCGGTGAACATGTCGGCTGCCCGCTGGGTGGCGAGGGCAGTGCCGCCGGCGCTATGCGGGGTGACGATTACATTGGGCATGTCCCACAACGGGTTGTCAGTGGGCAGCGGCTCTACGACGAACACGTCGAGCGCAGCCCCGCCGATCTGCCCCGACTGCAGCGCCTCGATCAGGGCGGGCTCATCGATCAGTTGACCGCGGCCGACGTTGATGATGTGAGCGCCCTGCGGAAGCAATGCCAACTCCGCGGCGCCGATGATGTTGCGCGTCTCGTTGGTCAGCGGCGCAGTCAGCACGAGGTCGTCAACGAGCGGCAACAGCTCGTACAGACGCGACGTCGGCCACGTCTCACACGGCTCGTCGCCGCCGGGGCTGCGTCGCAATCCGATGACGCGCATGCCGAACTGTTGTGCCAGCCGAGCGACCTCCGCACCGATGCTGCCGAGGCCGATGATGCCCATCGTGCGGCCCTCGACATCGGTGACTTCACTGTCGACCCACTCGTGCTTCGACTGTGCGATGGCCCACGGTCGTGCCTCGCGACAGAGGGCGAGCGTGTGCATGATGACGGTGTGCGCAATCGGCGTTGCCGACGAACCGGCAGAATGTGTCAGGCGCATTCCGCGGCGACGGACCTCAGCGAAGACCGGGTTGTCCGTGCCTGCGGAGAACTGGTGCAGCCACTTCGCGTTCGGAGCGCTCAGCAGCACCTTGAAGAACGACGCACCGCGGCCGCCCATCCACAGGTCGTGACTGAACACGGCGATGTCGATGCCGTCGATCTCGTCGTCTGTGAGGCGGCCTTCCTCAGGAAGGATCACGAACCGGAGGTCAGGGGCGACGGTGCGCCACGTACCGCCGTAGTCGTGCAGCGCCGTCCGCGAGCAGAGCAGCGAAAGGGTCAGGACGACTGCATTTTCTTGGCGGCCACGGCGACCATGGCGATGATGGCTACAAGGAGAATGAGGCGCTTCATGGCCGCAGCGTACTCACCACCCTTGTGCTGAACAGCACGTGTCGCGGCTCCACCGGATCACACTTCGGTCAGAACGTGACAAGTGCGATTGTCAAGGGGTGCCGGGCCGGTTCGGTTGGGTACGGTGGCGGGGTGGCTGGCGAATCTCATGGGGGCGATGCGCTGGCAGTGGCCGCGGCAATGGGATTGCACGTTGACGACCTTGTCGAGCTGTCGGCGAGCCTGAACCCGGTGTTCGCGCCCGACGACGAGTTGCTGGCCCGGCACCTGCCAGCGCTAGGCCGCTACCCCGATGCAACGGTTGCCACCGAGGCGTTGGCGGAGGCGATGGATGTTGACCGTCGTCTGCTGCTGCTGACCAACGGTGGCTCGGAGGCGATCGCTCTGGTGGCGCGGCGATTGGGTCGCGGCGAGATTGTTGAGCCCGAGTTTTCGCTCTATCGGCGGCACCTGAATGAGGTGGTCGACGGTGCCGGGCGATGGCGTTCGAACCCGTCGAATCCTCTGGGGACCCTGGCTGCCGATGGTGAGCCGGCTGCCGTGTGGGACGAAGCGTTCTATCCACTGGCGACGGGCCGCTGGAGCCGAGGCGATGCCGACGCATGGCGACTCGGTTCGATGACGAAGTTGTGGTCATTGCCAGGACTTCGACTCGGCTA
>JAYVVY010000106.1:0-4179 GCA_043786575.1 Ilumatobacteraceae bacterium | reverse complement strand
GTGATCAAGGGCTACCTCAACCGTCCGGAAGCCACCAACGACAGCATCAAGGACGGCTGGCTCAACACCGGCGACATCGCGCTCATCGACGACGATGGCTTCGTCTTCATTGTCGATCGCGCCAAGGACATGGTGCTCCGCGGTGGCGAGAACGTGTTCTGCAGCGAAGTCGAGACGGCCATCTATCACCATGAAGCCATCGCCGAGGCCGCCGTGTTCGGCATTCCCGACGAACGGCTCGGCGAAGACGTGGCCGCCGTCATTGTGCTGCGCGAGGGCCACAGCCTCACGCAGCCGGAGCTGGCCGAGTTCCTGGCCGTCAGCCTGGCAAAGCACAAGATTCCTGCAAGGGTGTGGTTCCGCGACGAGCCAATTCCACGAAACGCCAGCGGCAAGTTCCTGAAGCGCGAACTGCGCAAGGAGCTGGTCGGCGAATGAGCACGTCCGGCGTCGCTCACAACGGCACCTGCGAGATCTACTTCGACGTTTTCGGTGACGCCACCAACCCAACGCTGCTGCTGGTCAATGGGCTTGGCAGCCAGTGCATCAACTACGCCGACGAGTGGTGCGAGATGTTTGCAGCGCACGGCCTGCAGGTGGTCCGCTACGACAACCGTGATGTAGGGCTGAGCAGCAAGTTCGACGATGCACCGGTCGACGACCAAGGCGCCACCTACCGCGTCAGCGACGTGGTGGCCGACGGCGTTGCGGTGCTGGACGCGATCGGCGTGGAGAAGGCTCATGTGATGGGCCTTTCGATGGGCGGGATGATCGTTCAGAACATGGCCATCCTGTACCCGCAGCGCCTGCTGACGATGACGTCTGTGATGAGCAGCACCGGCGAGCCCGAGTATCGCAAGAGCACTCGACGCGCAGCCGAACTGCTGACCGCGCGTTCGGCTACCGACCGCGAGGGCGTTGTGCAGCAGTCCATCGACGGGCTTCACGAGTGGGGCAGCCCGGAGTTTGCAGACGAGGCCCGGTGGCGCGCCAACGCCGAGCAGGCATTCGATCGCAGCTTCAACGCGGGTGGTTCAGCGCGCCAGTACATGGCGATTCTGGCCAGTGGGTCGTGCGCAGATCAGCTGCCGAATGTCACCGCCCCCACGCTGGTCATTCATGGCGACAAGGACACCCTGATCGACCAGATTGGTGGCCGACGCACTGCCGAACTGATCCCCGCAGCACGATTTGAGCTGATCGAGGGCATGGGCCACGACTACCCACCGCAGCTCTGGCGGCGTTGGACAGATTTGGTCGTCGCGCACGTACAGTCTCATTCATGACACTGAATGCCCACGGCGACAACACGGGTGGTTTCGCAGAGCTGGCGAGGTCGCGCCGCACCAGCATGCTGGTCGACAAGGAGCTGCAGGTTCCACGTGCCGTGATCGAGGAGTTGTGCGAGCTTGCCCAATGGGCCCCGAACCACAAACGCACCTGGCCGTGGCGGTTCGCGATTGCGGAAGGTGACGGCAGAGCTCGCCTCGGCAACACCATGGCCGATGCAATGGCGCTGCACGGCGACCCGCCGGAGAAGATTGCAAAGGCCCGCACCAAATACTTGCGCACGCCGTCGGTGCTCGTTGTGGGCTCCGCCGCAGGCGACAGCGACGTGCGAACCGGTGAGAACCGAGACGCAGTGGCTGCAGGGGTTCAGAACATTTTGTTGGCCGCGAGCTCCATGGGACTCGCCAGCTTCTGGGGCTCGTGCCCGAAGGGCGCCAACGACGTCATCGCAGCGCTGTGTGGCTTCGAGCAGGGCACGTTTGTTGCCGCACTCATCTACCTCGGTTGGGCAACCGAAGTAGCCGCTACACCCGAGCGCCCACCGGTCACGCTGCATGTCATTGGCTAGCTAGGCGCGTTCGACGGCCTTTGCAGCCAGCGCGCGGGCACTTGCCTTGTCGGGCGTGGTAACGCCGAAGTAGCCGTTGGCGACGCGCACGAGAACCTCGTAGTGGTCGTCGCCACGGGCGACCCCAATCGCCTCCTCGCCGAGGTCGCTGAACTTGTCGATTTGCTGCGCTGTAGTGACCGGATGGTCGAAGTCGTCAGCGGATGCGGCTTGCACGAGAATCTGATAGTCGGAGCCACCGGCGCGCACGTCGTATCCGCAGGTGTCTTCGCCGAGCAGGCTGAACGCAGTGAGGGTTCCCGTCGACACACCGGCGATTGTGACTGACCGAAAGTCGGTGTCGACCAACGCAGTGCACAGGTCGCCGTTGAAGAGCGTCCCGGGTGCGATGGTTGCCGTGTTGTCGGGCGGCACCGTGGCTGGCTGCACCGGCAGCAACGTGCCCACATCGCTCACCAGGGGAACCGCCCCAACCGTGTCCGGTGGCTGTTCGTTGGTGCCGCTGCACGCCAACAGCAGCGCCGTTGACGACAGCAGCGCGATCACATGTCGGGCTGCTCGCACTGAGGTCAGCGGCCCGGCTGGTAGACGCCGAACACGTCGCGCAGGGCGTCGCTGACTTCGCCGAGCGTCGCGTCGGCGCGCAATGCTTCCTTCATCGGGTACAGCAGGTTGCCCGTGCCGCGGGCAGCCTCCGAGATTGCGGCCAGGCGAGCCTTCACCAGGTCTTGATCGCGGTTCGCCTTGTACGCCTTCAGGCTGGCGAGCTGACCCTGCTCGAGCGATGGGTCGTTGGGGGCGATCACGAACTCGGGCTCGCTGTCCACCGTGAACTTGTTGAGGCCGACGATCACACGCTCATCGTTGTCGATGCTCTTGGTGTATTCGTACGCGGCCTGCTCGATTTCATCCTGCTGGAAGCCGCGCTCGATGCCTTCGACTGCGCCGCCCATCTCATCGATGCGGGCGATGTACTCCCACGCCAGACGCTCGATCTCGTCGGTGAGCGTCTCGACGAAGTAGCTGCCCGCCAGCGGGTCGGGCGTGTCGGCGATACCGCTCTCGTAGCCGATGATTTGCTGCGTGCGCAGGGCAATCCGTGCGGCGCGTTCGGTCGGAAGGCTGAGCGCTTCGTCGTAGCCGTTGGTGTGCAGGCTCTGCGTGCCACCCATCACCGCTGCCATCGACTGCACGGCCACGCGCACGATGTTGTTTTCCGGCTGTTGGGCGGTCAGCGTGCTGCCGCCAACCTGCGCGTGGAAGCGCAGCAACTTGCTGGACTCTTTCTTGGCGCCGTACCGCTCGGTCATCAGCTTGTACCAAATGCGACGCGAGGCACGGAACTTGGCGACCTCTTCAAAGAAGTTGTTGTGCGCGTTCCAGAAGAAACTGAGACGAGGTGCAAATGCATCAACATCGAGACCGGCTGCAATCGCGGCATCAACGTACGCAATGCCGTTGGCGATGGTGAACGCGATCTCCTGCACAGCTGTGCTGCCGGCCTCACGAATGTGGTAGCCCGAGATGCTGATCGTGTTCCACTTCGGCACGTGCTGCGCGCAGTACTCGAAGATGTTGGTGATGATCCGCATCGAGGGCTTGGGCGGGTAGATGTACGTGCCGCGAGCGATGTACTCCTTGAGTAGATCGTTCTGGATCGTGCCGCTGATTGCGCTCGCGGGAACGCCCTGCTCCTCGGCCACCAACTCGTACATGAGCAACAGAATTGAGCCGGTGGAGTTGATGGTCATACTGGTGCTGACCTTGTCCAGTGGCAGATCTGCCAGCAGCTGACGCATGTCGGCCATGCATGAGATGGCCACCCCGACCTTGCCGACCTCGCCCTCAGCGCGCGGGTGGTCGCTGTCGTAGCCCATCTGTGTGGGGAGGTCGAAGGCACAGCTCAGGCCGGTCTGGCCGGCCTCGAGCAGGAACTTGAAGCGCTCGTTGGTACTGGCCGCCGTGCCGAAGCCGGCGTACTGGCGCATCGTCCACAACTTGCCGCGGTACATCGTGGGGTACACGCCGCGGGTGTACGGCGGCTTGCCCGGTGCGCCCAGCTGTGTAGCCGGGTCCCAGCCCTCCAAGTCGGAGGCGTCGTACAGCGCCTTTACCGGAATGCCCGAATCCGTCTGGATCACCGGGCCAGTGGTCTGCTCATCAGTCATCGCTCCCGATCGTAGGTCCCCTGGTAAACCCGCAAGCCATCCAACGCCCGGGTGTTGGCAGGCATGCGTCGACGACGACCTCGCGCATTCGGAGTAGCCGACCGGAGATCGACATGGCTCGCACGAGTAACCGTCGTCGGAAGGGCTGCCGTC
>JAYVVY010000105.1:0-14876 GCA_043786575.1 Ilumatobacteraceae bacterium | reverse complement strand
GGCGAGATTGGCGAAGACGTTTTTCGCGTCATGCGCCTCAACAACGGCATCTACGGCCAGCGTCAGGGCGGCACCAATCAGATGGTGCGCATCAAGCTGCCGGCGGGCACCATCTCGCCCGAGCAGATGGAGCTGATGGGGCACCTGGCCGACGAGTACTCGCGCGGGTGGGGCCACATCACCACCCGCCAAAACGTGCAGGTGCACTACGTCGAACTGACCCGCGTACCGGAGCTGATGCGCCTGCTCGGCAACGTCGGCCTCACCAGCCGCGAGGCCTGCGGCGACACCGTCCGCAACGTGATGGCCTGTCACCTTGCTGGCGCCTGCCCGCACGAAAAGCTCGACGTCACCCCATGGGCCGAGGCTGCCTTCGAGCACTTCGTGCGCAACCCGCTGGGTCAACGGCTGCCGCGCAAGTTCAAGATCAACTTCAGCGGCTGCAGCACCGACTGCGGCCAGGCCATGTTCAACGATGCCGGCGTCATCGCCGTCACTCGCACACTGCCCGATGGCACCGAGGAGGCTGGCTTCCGCGTCTACATCGCGGGTGGCCTTGGCGCCACACCGCACCCCGCAATGGCGTTGGAAGACTTCACCACTCGCGAGGAACTGCTGCCCACCATCGAGGCCATCCTGCGAGTGTTCGAGCAGACCGGCAACCGCGACAACAAGCTGCGCGCCCGCCTCAAGTGGGTCGTCGACCAGCTGGGTATCGAAGAAGTTCGCCGCCGCGTGCTGAAGGTGCGCCACACGTTGCCAGCCTCGTCGTCGTGGCCCGGTGGCATTCCCGAGTACGTGCAGAAAATGGGTGACGCGCCCGCGGGCCGTGCGTCCACCGGTGAGATCAGCGATGTCGGCCAAGGCGTGGCAGTCGCCCTCACGCCGCGCGATCCGTACCAGCGATGGGTCGCCACCAGTGTGATTCGGGGCTCGGCCAACGGTTCCGTCTCAGCCGTCGCGTATGCCGCGCTCGGCGATGTCACTTCGTCGCAGTTCCGGGCGCTCGCTTCCATCCAGCGCGAGCTCGGCTCCGATGTTCGCCTGTCGAACCGGCAGAACGTTGTCTTCCGCGGCCTCACCGATGCCCAGTTGCCGGTGCTGTACGCGCGGCTGGAAGCCATCGGCATGGCTCGCCCTGGTGCCGAGCTGGCCCGCGATGTGGTCGCTTGCCCGGGTAGCGATACGTGCAACATCGCCGTCACCCAGTCGCGCGGATTGGCCGCCGCGATTGGCGAGGAGCTGGAAGCGGAAGGCCTTGCAGAGGTCAGCGGCGTGCGCATCAACATCAGCGGCTGCACCAACTCGTGCGGTCAGCACCACGCTGCCGACATCGGCTTCTTCGGCGCCGAACGTCGTGCTCACGGGCAGGCCGCGCCCGGGTACCAGATGCTGCTCGGCGGCTACGTCGGCCAGGAGCAGATCTACTTCGGCGAGAAGGCGTTGCGCCTGCCGGCCAAGGCCGCGCCGAAGGCGGCGGCTCGCGTGATCCGTCGCTTCCACGAAGAGCGCACCTCCGGCGAAGCGTTCCGCAGTTGGATGGATCGCGTCGGTGGCGCAACCGCTGTCGCGGCCGGCCTGAAGGATCTCGACGTCTTCCCGTCGCCCGCCGAAGCCCCCGACTTCTACGTCGATTACGGCGAGACCGGCCCGTTCGTCGCCGAAGTCGGCGACTCGGAGTGTGCGGTCTGAGCTCGGCTCACTTCGCCGCAGCGATCATTGCGATCGACATGGCGAACGCTGCCGACCCAACGTCGGTCGTCGTGCGCGGCTCTACCCATCCGCTCGCATTAGTGCACGGTCAGCTCGCTGCCGAGTGGGTCGCTCGGCTGCATCCGGAAGCCGATGAAACCTGGTTGCTGGCAGCGCGGGCACACCACCTGCGCCGCTGGGAAGTTCCTCGCTCGGACTACGCCGCTGGCAAGGCTGGCTACTTGAAGTGGAAGCGCGACCAGCGCGTCCGGCACGCCGCCGACGTCGGCTCGTTATTGGCGGAAGTCCAGTACGAGGCGGATGAAATCGAGCGCGTGCAGGCGTTGGTCCGTCGCGACCACCTGGCCACCGACGCCGGCTCGCAAGCGGTTGAGGATGCCGCCTGCCTGGTGTTCATCGAGACCCAATTGGCCGACATCGCGACCAAGCTGGACCACAACCACCTCATCGACGTCATCCGCAAGACGGCAAAGAAGATGTCACCAGCGGCCTTGGCCGCGGTGTCCACGATCCCGATCGGCGAGTTGGAGCAGTCCCTCCTCGCCGCCGCCCTCGCCACCTAGCTCTCGGCGACCTCGGCACTCCAGATCTGACGCGGTCGAGAGCCGGCACGCCGCAGCCAATGCTCCGTGTAGACGATTTTGGTGGGCGTGATCACCGTCAGCGGATCAGTGGGCGGATCGTTGAGTGACTGCCCGCGTTCGACGTGGTCAGACTGCCACCGAAAGGCTTCCCAGTACTTGTCGACGTAGGGTCATCTCGTTCGAGCGTGTGTGCTGTCCCGAAGAGCTGTGCGCCACGACTGCTCGCCTGGCCTACGAGCGGAGCAAAGACTCCGACCGAGACTCGCGGGTCGCGCACCAAGTTTCTCGACTTGGGTGATTGGTTCCACGAGCTGTAGATCAGTTCGAAACCCAAGTGGTAGTAGCGGACTGGCGTAGCCGAGGGCGATCCATCGGACACGGTGGTCGCGATGACCGCCATGTTCTGTGACGAGAGCAGATTGAGGATGCGCTCCTCAAGTTCAGCTCGCGGCAGGATCTGATCGCTGCTCGATCCTGCGAGCCACGGATTCGTGATGGGCATGGCCCGTAGCATGACGCGTTTGGCATGTTTCACCGTCCATGGGCGGTCCGCCACCACCGATATGGCACCACCGCCCGCCCTTGGGCGGTGGAATGTGCCATTCGACTTGGACCCTGGCGGGCGCTGTGAACTACCGAGCTAGAAGGCGGTGGCGTCGGCGATGATGGGCTCTAACGTCAGCTCGGGCTCGTCGCTCATCAGGCGCTGCAGGCGATAGCGGTTCTCGAACAGCGCGACCAACTCCCCGTCGCCGCGTACGAGAATGCGGATGCCGCCGATTTGGCGCAGGCGCTCGGCCGACTGCTTGTCGGTGAGGCGGATGGCCTGATACGGGGCGGACACGATCTCGGTGGGTGCACCGAACTCGCTGCCCAGCCGGTACGCGAACACCTCGAACTGCAGCTGGCCAACGGCGGCCAACACGTTCTCCACATCGCCCATGTCGGGGTCGCGCAACACCTGCACGACGCCCTCCTCGTCCAGCTGCTCCAGCCCCTTGCGGAACTGTTTGAACTT
Source organism: Ilumatobacteraceae bacterium (assembly GCA_043786575.1). Classification (GTDB taxonomy): domain Bacteria; phylum Actinomycetota; class Acidimicrobiia; order Acidimicrobiales; family Ilumatobacteraceae; genus UBA668. The sequence goes on along the minus strand of JAYVVY010000105.1, from coordinate 11,561 downwards.
GGCATTGTCGAGCGGACGCGCACGGGCGAACACTTCCGGAGCGAAGCGGGGGATCGGCGGATACGCAACGTGCGAACCCGCGTGCAGCGTGTCGCCCAACTGCACCCCGGTGGCGTTGACGAGGCCGACTACGTCGCCGGGGAACGCGTCGTCGACGGTCTCGCGGTCCGGCCCGAAGGCGGTGGTTGCGTACTTCGTCGTCATGTCGCGACCGGTACGCGAGTTGGTGACCGACATGCCGCGCTCGAAGTGACCCGAGCAGATGCGGGCGAACGCGATGCGGTCGCGGTGCGACGGGTCCATGTTGGCCTGCACCTTGAACACGAACGCGCTGAACGGCGAGTCGAGCGCGTGTGGGAGGTCGTCGCGATCAACGCGCGGTGACGGCGGGGGAGCGAACTCGACGACCGCGTCGAGCAGCGTGCGCACACCGAAGTTGGTGAGCGCCGAACCGACGAACAGCGGCGTTGATTCGCCGGCCAGGAACGACGGCAGGTCGAGATCGGCGCCGATGGCGTCGAGCAGCCCGACCTCGTCCATCGCGGTCTTCCACACGCGGCGTGAGCCGGCATCGGCCGAATCGACGGCCGACTGGATATCTGACTCGACTTCCAACGCTTCCGAGGCACCGCGAGCCGTGCGCGTGTATCGCGTGTAGCGCTGCGTGCGGCGATTGACCAAACCCTGGAACTCGTCGCCGCTGCCCACCGGCCAGGTGACCGGTGTGGGACGCAGCTTGATCTGCTGCTCGATCTCGTCGAGCAGTTCCAACGGGTCGCGCCCCGGCCGGTCGTACTTGTTGAGGAAGGTGATGACCGGCAGGTTGCGCGAGCGGCAGACCTGGAACAGCTTGAGTGTCTGGGTCTCGATGCCCTTCGCCGCGTCGAGCACCATGACCACTGCATCGACGGCGGACAGCACGCGATACGTGTCTTCGCTGAAGTCGCGGTGGCCCGGCGTGTCGAGCAGGTTCATCGTGTACTCGGTGCCGCCTGCCACGACGTATGGGAACTGCATCACGGTGGAGCTGATGGAAATGCCGCGTTGTTGCTCCAGCTCCATCCAGTCGCTGCGAGCACTGCGGCGGCCCTCGCGGGCGTGAACCGCACCGGCCACCTGCACCGCCCCGGAGTACAACAGGAACTTCTCGGTGAGCGTGGTCTTACCCGCGTCGGGGTGGCTGATGATGGCGAACGTGCGTCGCTGCAGGCTCTCGGCGATCACGTCCATAGCCCGTCGAGGCTACCGGTCGCGCCAGCCGAGTCGTTTAGGCGATGGTACGCCAGGCCGCCAGACGTTCGGCGCTGTCGTCGCCGGGCAGCGGCAGCTGACACACGACTTTCAGCCCGGGCCATTCGCTGGGGGTTAGCTGCTGATACTCGAACGCCAGCTCGCCGGCGCGCGGATGGTGATAGCGGCGAACGCGGGTTTGGAACTGGGCGACGTCGAGCTGGGCCCACCACTCGGCGAACTCGGGGCTGACGGCGCGCAGCCGCTCGACGAGCGCCAACACCTTCGGATCGGTGCGCAGCCCGGCGGTGCCGGCGCGGAACTCGGCCAGAATGCGGCGCGCCTGGTCGGGCCAATCGACCACGAGCTCGCGGGCCGTCGGCTCGCCGAAGAACACCCACACCAGGTTGCGGTCGTCGGGCTCGAGGTGGTCGATCATCGGGTACAGATGTGACTGGGCGCGATTCCACGCGAGGAATTCCCACCGCGGCCCCAACACATATGCAGGAGCCGGGTCCATCGAGGCGATCAGGCGTACCAACGCGTCGGGCGCGTCATCAACTTGGGGTACCGGCTCGCCCGGAACCCGAGCGGCCAGGGTGAGCAGATGATGTCGCTCGGCATCGTCCAACCGCAGGCTGCGCGCCAGCGCCTCGAGCACATCGACCGAGGCGTTGATCGGCCGTCCCTGTTCCAGCCATGTGTACCAGGTGACCGAGACGCCGGCGAGCAGCGCAATCTCTTCACGGCGCAACCCAGGGGTGCGCCGCGCTCGCCCAGGGGGCAGGCCAACATCGTCAGGGTGCAGTGCCTCGCGACGCGTGCGCAGGAACGCAGCCAGCTCGTCGCGACGGTTCATACCGCCATTCGATCACGCGGCGGGCAAACCTCAACCGCCATTTGCCGCGGGCACGTAGGGGCGACACGGCTGGCCGCGGAGCGAGCCGCACGCCGGCGGCGCGGGAGCGGTCACTGTTACCGGCACGACCGACAGCACCAGCATTGATGGCACCTCGTATCCAGTTTGAACCGTCACTGTCTCTCCGTCGCTGATGGTGCGGAACGCCCAGATGGCTCGGCTGTTGCCGGGCGCATCGATCGTCAGACGAATTTGGCTACCGGCTCGGAACGGATGCGCGAACGGAAACAGATCGACCCAGACTTCGTTGAACCCGCTGGGTTCGAGGTCGGCGGCGTCGTCCTTTGTATGCGTGTGTACTGGGTGCAGCAGCGTGGTGGCGGCTTCGTCGAGCGCTCGCTGGCTGGCACGCAGCCAGCCGCTCTGGACGTAGATTTCGGTGCCATCGGGGCGAACCTCGGTGACCGTGACCTCGAGGTCGGTGTCCGGCGCATCAGCTCGAATTTGCAGGCGCACGGAGCCGCTGCCGGCCACCACGGTGTCGGTCGCTAATGGTGGGGTGATGTAACCGAGGCCTTTCCCTTCGGGGATTGGTTGCCAGTCGTATGTCGCGCCTGCTCGCCACACGCCGTTGCTGCCGCCCTGGTCGGTGCCGTCGTAGAACGTCGCCGGCAGCGCCTTGGGGTCGGCGATGTACTCGTCGCTACTTCCGGTCAGTTCCGTTGGCGACGTGGTGAGCGTGCCGTTGGCGTTCAGCATCAGGGTCAACGGAGTTGCTTCGGGTATTGGCCAGGCGTCGAACTCTTCGACGAAGTTCGGCTCGGGCGTACCCGGCGAGAACGCCGCATTGCCACCCTGCTCGAAGAACACACGCACCGGCTTGTCTGCTTCGAACGCGGCCAACGCGTCGTCGTACGACATCCCGGCGAAGCGGCTCTCGAATGGCGCGAATGTGGTGACGCCCCAGATCGCACCGCCCAGCGCGGCGGCGAGGCCGGCGCCGGCGGACAGGTCGGGAACCTTCTTGCCCACGTACAGCTGCAGGAACTCCATGTAACGGCCGGCCACCGGCGGGCTGAGCGACTCGGTGTGCAGGCCATTCGTCATCGTGATGTACACGTGCGGCGAGGAGGTGAAGTTGGCCAGCATGTTGGCGAAGTGGCCGCCGGTTTGCTCGTCCTGCCAGGCGCCCGCGATGAACACGGGCACCTCGATCTTGTCGACGAACGTCGCGGGTGCCAGCGAGTCGCCCAGCTCGCTCGGGTAGAACGGGTTGTCGTCGATCTCTGCCACCAAGTCAGGGTTCTGGAGGCGCAGCAACTGGTTGTCGGCGCAGCGCACGTCGCCCGAATCGGCTTGCTTCCGTGTCCACTCCTGGCCATACGGTGTGCCACTATCGACCCGCTGTTGCGTCCAGTCAACGGCGAAGCCCGTGTTCAGAATGCCACCGGGGTAGAGCGTGCCGCGGAAGCTGTCGTCCAACACGGACAGGGGAGTGATGCTGTTCAAGCTGGGCGGCTGTGTGGAGGCCACGTAGAGCTGGCTGACGCCCGCGTAGCTGAGGCCAACCATGCCCACCTCGTTGTCCATCACCCAGGGCTGGGCGGCAACGGCCTCGATGACGTCGTAGCCGTCGAGTGATTGCACCGTTTCGAAGAAGCGAAATGAGCCGCCGCTGCAGCCGGTGCCGCGCATGTTGACGCCCACGTACGCAAGACCTTGAGCGGTGTAGAGCGCTGCTATCTGCGCGCCGTCGGGGTCGCTTGGCTGGTAGCCGCTGTACTCGACGACCGTGGGGTAGGGGCCGGCATCGGCCGGGCCGGGCAGAATCACGTTGGCGCTGAGCGTGGTGCCGTCGCGAGTGGTGATGTAGCCGAAACCCCCGGCCGGCAGCAGATCTTGGCTGTTGTACAACGACTGTGGTGGCACGTCGGTGGCGCCGGCGACGGTGAACGCATCGCTGCGCTCGGTCTCGCTTTCGATCACGTACTCGCCAGGGGTCACGTTGCGGAAGAGCAGCGAGCCCTGCTCGTCGACAGTCCCGCTGGCGGTCAGCTCACCGGCGGGCGTGCGCACGGCCAGTGCTGCGCCGGGCTCGCCACCGAGCACGGCAACCTGCTCCGTGCCGGGCTGGGTGGTGAACGAAGCGGCGGCCAGGCCTGGTGCAACCGTCGTCGTGTTGGCGATCGTGGTCTCGACGGCCGTGCCGGGTGCGGTGTCCGCGGTGGTGCCAGCGGCGTCATCACTGCACGACGCAGCGAACAGGAGGGCGACCACGACTGCGGAATGGAGGGCGTGGGAGCGACGAGACAGCATTTGTCGAGTCTCCCATGCAGGTGTGTGGAGGACCTGAACCGAGCGGCCAGAATGGTGAGGTGATCGATCTGCAGGCGATGCTCGCCGACCTTGAACTGCTCGTCAACACCGAGTCCCCGTCGAACGACGTGCCGCGGCTCACTGCCAGCGCCCTGGCGCTCGCTGGAGTGATGGAACGCAGACTGGGCAGCGCGCCGCAGATCATCGATGGCCCCGCCGGCCCGCACGTCCACTGGAAGGGTGGCGGCACGCCGAAGGTGCTGATCGTCGGCCATCACGACACCGTCTTCCCGGTTGGCTCGTGCGCGGCACGTCCGTTCGCCGTCACCGAGGGTTGTGCTACCGGCCCAGGCATCTTCGACATGAAGACCGGTGTGGTGCAGGCCGTCCATGCGGTCGCATCGCTCGCCGACCCCAGTGGTGTTGAGATTCTGATTACCGCCGATGAAGAGGTGGGCAGCGGCACCAGCCGGGCGCTCATCGAAGAACGTGCGCTGGCGTGCGGCAACGTGTTGGTGTGCGAGGCCAGCGCCGATGGTGGCGCTCTGAAGACGGCCCGCAAGGGCACTGGCGGCTACGAAGTCGTGGTCCATGGTCGTGCTGCGCACGCTGGGCTGGAGCCGGAGAAGGGCATCAACTCACTGGTTGCTGCCGCCGAGCTGATCCTGCAGATCAACACCTTCGGCGACCCGACCACTGCCACCACCGTCACGCCCACCGTTGCCAGTGCTGGCACCGCGGACAACGTGGTGCCAGCGCAGGCCCGCATTCGTGTGGACGTGCGTGTCGAGCAACCGGGTGAGGAGCAGCGACTGACGGCAGCCTTCGGTGCGCTCACCACGTCGGTTCCGGGCGCAACCATCGAAGTCACCGGCGGCGTCGATCGCCCACCGATGCCCTCGTCAGCGTCCGCTACGCTGTTTCCCGTAGCCGTCGCCGCGGGCGCAGCCATCGGTTTCGGCGAAGTGATTGGTGTCGGTGTCGGCGGCGGCAGCGACGGCAACTTCACCGCCGCGATTGGCGTGCCCACCCTCGATGGCCTCGGCGCAGTCGGCGGCGGCGCCCACGCCGATCACGAATACGTGCTGGTCGACACCATGGTCCCGCGGGCCCACCTGCTTGCCGCCATCATCGCCCGCCTGTAACCCCACCAAACGCCGAACCGCTGGGCGAAGGGGTTTACTCGGTGCTGCCTTCTAGGGCCATCAGGCCTCCGCTGGAGAGGGTGCCGGCGTTGCGGTAGACCTCCAGCTTTGCCCGGCTGTCGTCAATGTCGAGGTTGCGCATGGTCAGCTGGCCGATGCGGTCGTGCGGCCCAAAGGCCTGGTCGTCGACCTTCTCCATGCTCAGCCGGTCCGGCGCGTAGGTCAGGTTGGGGCTGGTGGTGTCGAGGATGGTGTAGTCGTCTCCGCGGCGAAGGCGCAGGGTGACCTCGCCGGTGACGGCTGCCCCGATCCAGCGCAGCAATGGCTCGCGCAGCATCAGTGACTGCGGGTCGAACCAGCGGCCCTCGTACAGCAGGCGGCCTAGCCGGCGACCCATCGTGCGGTAGTTCTCGATGGTGTTCTCGTTGTGAATGCCGGTGACGAGCCGCTCGTAGGCGATGTGCAGCAGTGCCAGGCCGGGGCCTTCGTAGATGCCGCGGCTCTTGGCCTCGATGATGCGGTTCTCGATCTGGTCGCACATGCCCAGGCCGTGGCGACCGCCGATGATGTTGGCCGCCAACACCAGCGCGATGCGGTCCGGGAACTCCTCGCCGTTGATGGCGACCGGCCAGCCCTCGTGGAAACGGATGGTGACGACTTCCGGCTCAATCGCCACGGAATCGTCGTAATGCGCGACACCCATGATCGGCTCGACGATGTCCATCGAGGTGTTCAGTTCTTCCAACAGCTTCGCCTCGTGCGTCGCCCCCCAGATATTGGCGTCCGTGCTGTACGCCTTCTCCTTGCTGTCGCGGTACGGCAGCTTCCGCTGCGTGAGAAACTCGCTCATCTCGGTGCGGCCGCCCAGCTCGTCGACGAAGGCGTCGTCCAGCCACGGCTTGTAGATGCGTAGGTTGGGGTTCACCAGCAGGCCGTAGCGGTAGAACCGCTCGATGTCGTTGCCCTTGTACGTGCTGCCGTCGCCCCAGATATCGACGCCGTCTTCCTTCATCGCCCGCACCAGCAGCGTGCCGGTGACGGCGCGGCCAAGGGGAGTGGTGTTGAAGTAGGTCTTGCCGGCCGTGGTGATGTGGAACGCACCGCACTGCAGCGCCACCAACCCCTCGTGTACCAGCTCGGTGCGGCAGTCGATGATGCGGGCATGCTCGGCCCCGTACGCCTTGGCTCGGTTGGGCACGCCGGGAAGGTCGGGCTCGTCCTGCTGTCCGAGATCGGCGGTGTAGCAGTACGGCACGGCGCCCTTCTCGCGCATCCACGCGACGGCGGCCGATGTATCGAGACCGCCGCTGAACGCAATACCGACACGTTCGCCAACGGGAAGAGAAGTAAGCACCTTAGACATCGCTGTCCGACGCTACCGCCCTGCCTTCACCTGGCGCGACGTATCACGGCACGTCTACTCAGCGCTGCGGAACACCCCGGCGAAGCAGGCGACGGAGATGAACAGACCGGCGATCGCGAGACTGAACTCAATCGCGGCATAGCCGGGCACCCGGCTGACATCGAAGGCCGCGACGACGGCGACGAATGCGGCACCGCCGATACCCCACCACGGCAGCCAACGCTGCGCGGAGTACCCGGCCGCCGAGAGCGACAGCGGGGCGGTGAACGGCAGCAGGCTGACCAGGATCAGTTTCGGGTCGGTGGACGGCCCCAACCACCAGGTGGAGAGGCCGATCAAGCGCGAGCTGTACCAAATGGCAGCGAAGGACGCGGCAATCAAAAGCCAACCGATCCAGAAAACGGCGCTCCAGCCGGAGGTCAGCTGGCCGGCTTCGGCATCAGTGGTTGCGTCGAGACGAGCCAGCTCGACAGGGTCGGCGGCCGCCGGTGGCGGCGGCAGGGTGAACGGCGCAGGGTCGGGGGTCGGCTCCATCTGGGCCAGAGGGTAGCGGCTCCGCGCCTTGCCGTGCAGCGCCCGAGGCACTCGCCGGGCCTGCAACCGCTAGCCTCTCGCCCCGTGACCGGCGAGCCATTTCGCATGCTCAGCATGTTCTTCCCAATGTGGAATGAAGAGGCCTACATCGAGCGCGCCATTGGCTACGCCAAGGAAGAGTGTGAGCTGCTGATTGCTGCCGGTCAGATCCTCGACTACGAGCTGATTGTGGTCGACGATGCCAGCACCGACAACACGCCGCAAATGGCCGACGCAATGGCTGCAGCGGACCGGCGCGTCAAGGTGGTTCATCACCCGGTGAACCGCAAGCTGGGCGGCTCGATCAAGACCGGCTTTGCGGCCGCCACTGGTGACTTGGTGCTCTATAGCGACGCCGACCTGCCGTTCGACATGGCCGAAGTTGGGCAGGCCGTTCGCCTGATGCGCTACTACGACGCGGACATCGTCAGTGCCTTCCGCCATGACCGCACCGGTGAAGGCAGCAGCCGGGCCGTCTACACGTTCTTCTACAACATCCTGATTCGTCAGTTGTTTGGTGTGCGCCTGCGCGACATCAACTTCGCATTCAAGCTGTGTCGTACTCGCATCTTCGAGCACATCACGCTGCAAAGTGAAGGCTCGTTCATCGACGCCGAGCTCATCATCCGCACGAAGAAGCTGGGTTTCGACGTCATCCAATTCGGTGTCGATTACTTCCCACGCACCCGCGGCGAAAGCACGCTGGCGTCGCTGAGCGTCATCAAAACCATCCTGCGGGAGATGTTTGCGCTGCGCAAAGAGCTTCGTGACATCAAACCGGTGGTCACGCCGCAATCCTGAAGCCACGGCGGCGCTGCGAGTTGGTAGATTTCTTGCATCCGACTCCCCCGGAGTAGTTCGTGAACACCCGCCCACCCGCCCAGCCGCCTCGCAAGCGAGCACCGCAGCAGCCGCAGCCACCGTCGCCCATCGGGCGCTGGATGCCGGTCATTGCCGCGGCCGGGGTTCTGGGCGCCGTCGTCTTCATCGGGTTCTCTGGCGGCAACGACAAGGCTGCGGGCAGTTCTACTGGCAGCGACCAGTCGGTCGTCGTCTCGGCTGATGGTTCGGCGCTCACGGTGCCGGGGGTCACGCTGCCACCGGTTGTCATCGCCACCGACCCTGCCCAGGTGAAGACACAGCTCACGTCGTCGCTCAGCAAGGGCATGTATGGCCCTGAAGTGAAAGCGATGCAGCAACGGCTGCTCGATTTCGGTTTTCAGCCCGGCCCCATTGACGGTCAGTTCGGTAGCGGTACCCAGCAGGCGCTGTGGGCGTTTGAAGGTTTGGTCTCCAATCTCACCAACACGCAGCAGACAGGCGTGCTCACCAACGAGCTGTGGCAGACGATGCAGGACAACATCGTCATCCAGCCCAGGCGCACCCAGACCACTACCACCCACGTCGAAGTCGATCTTCCCAAGCAGGTTCTCGTGGTGTACGAGGCGGGCAAAGCCGTCTTCATCTCGCACATCTCGAGCGGAAAGCTGACGCCGGAGGGAATCCCAGACACCTTCTGTGAAGAAATCACCATCGACACCGACGCCAACGGTGTGCCACTTGCGGTACCCGAGAAGAAGGGCATCTGCGCCGAGTCGAAGACCCCCGGCGGCGTGTTCGACATCGACCGCAAGGTTCCTGGTCACCGCGTCGGCGCCCTGGGCGGTATGGATGATCCTGTGTATTTCAATTACGGCATCGCCATCCACGGGGCGGTCAACGTGCCGCAAGAGCCGGCGTCACACGGGTGCATCCGTATTCCGCAGTTCCTCAGCCCTGTCTTCCCGACGCTGGTGAACAAGGGCGACCAGGTCTGGGTGTGGGACGGCAAGAAGGAACCCGAGCAGCAGACCAAGAACGACATGCTGCCCAGCTTCAATCGCCGCGACCCGTCGTACACCACCACCACCAGCTCCACGACGTCGACCACGACCGTTGCGCCGACCACGACCGTGGTGACCACCACGACCAAGGCGCCCGTGGCTACCACCACTAGCACCAGCACCACGACGACAACCACCACAACCGCGGTCGTGGTCGATACTGTCGCTCCCTGATTTCGGCCAGCCTGCAGGGCTGACTGGCAAGTGCTAGCCGACGCTGTCGCGACAGACGTTGAGGCCGCCCAGCACTCCGGTGCGGAACGCTGAGATCTTCTCGAAGGCGCTGCCGTTCACATTGGTGTCGGTGCTCTCGTCGCTGCGTGCGATGGCGATGATGACCGCCTCGTCGAGGTCGCCAGCCGACAGACCAAGTTGGTCCTCGCGTGAGTCAGGGATCGGCGGAATGATGTGCCCCACCCATGCGCCGGTGAGGCAATCGTTGAACAGCGCTCGCGGCTCACCCTGTGTCTGGCTGTTGAGGGCGTCTTGAATGGCTTCGCTGTATGCGTTGGAGAACAGATAGCCCACCGACATATCGCCGGTCAGTGGGTCCTGCGAGAGCTCAAGCGCAAATTCCTGGTCCCAGTAGATGGTGTTGTCGGCAGGGCAATACACCACGTTGCGGGGGAAATTCGCCTCCTCGATGCCGTCGCAGCTGGGGAATGGGCCTTCGCTGCTGAAGGGCTGCAACGCCGGGGCCGTGAACGGCACGTTGTTGGCTGCGGCGAGGTCGGTCCAGAAGAAATTGAGGCTGCCGGGGATCAGGGTGATGATGTCTTGCGGCCCATCGGTCGGGTCGAGGATGCCGTCGTCGATCAATGGCAGGTTGCCGGCGTTGTCGTCCGAGATGTCGAACGGAATGTCGATCAGGTTGTTGAGGCGGTCTTCGGTGAAGAACGTCTTACAGCGCAGCACGCCGCCCTCGAAGCCGTCCTGGAACGCACCAACGCGGTCAAAGCCGGTGCCGTGCGCATCGGGGTCGGTGAGGCCGGCGCTCTCGATTGGGTCGCGCACATTGATCATGGCGACGAGGCCTGCGCGCACGTCAGCGTCGTCGAACGTGATCAGGTCGCTGCCGCCACTGGCGACGTGCGCACTCCAGGCGCCGGCGAAGCAGTCGGCCTGTTGTTCCTTCAAGACACCGGGTTGGTCCCACTCGTTGGCTCGGGCTTGGACGGCATGTCCGAACTCGTGAGCGAGCACGATTGCGACCGCTTCCTTGCCCAGGTCGTTGACCAATGAGGGCAGCAGCGAGTCGTCGTCATAGGCCATGAAGTCGCCCTTGATGCAGTAGAAGGCGCCAAGGCTGGCCACGTCGTCGTAGCTGGAGCTCTGCGCGGTTCCACAGCCGGGAATGTCATCGGCGCGCCCGGGATACGCTGCGAAAATGCCACCAGCAAGCGGCTCGAACGCGCTGCCGTACGCCTCGGGGAAGGCGTCGTTCCAGAAGGTTTGAATGTCGCCGAACGCAGCCGTGAGGAACCCGTCGTACGGCTGCGAGGGCTTATTGTCACCGAAATCGACGACACCAGGAATGACTTCGAAGGTGGGCTCGTCGACGGTGGGTGCGTCGGTGGGTTGGTCGGGTTGGGTGGGGAACAGCTGGCCGTTGGCGCCACTCTGCTGTGACTGAGTCGCGGTGACACCGGGGTCGGCAACGCCGCAGGAGGCAACGACGATCGCAGCGATACCAAGGTAACCCAGCAGGCGAGTGCGCACCTGTGGAGCATACGTCTCGCTCTTGCGCTGAACTCGGGCCAGAATGGCGGGATGCTTTCCGAGACGACGTCTGCCATCTACCTCGATCGAATCGCGCGCGCTCGCGCCAGCATGCATCGCTCGGGCATCGATGTGCTGCTCGTGTCAGTGGGCAGCGATCTGCCGTACCTCACCGGGTATGAGGCGATGCCGCTCGAGCGGCTGACGATGCTGGTGGTCCCGCGCGACGGTGAGGCGACGTTGGTGATCCCGCGGCTGGAAGCGCCGCGGGTCGTTCCCCATGACGGCGTGTTCACGCTGCGTCCGTGGGGTGAGCTGGAGGACCCCGTGGCCATCGTCGCTGGGCTGGTTGGCCAACCCCGTCGTGCGGCCGTGGGCGACACGATGTGGGCACGTTTTTTGGTCGAGCTGCTGGGTCACTGGACCAGCACCGACACGCAATACCTGCGGAGTACCAGCGTGATGAACGACTT
>JAYVVY010000104.1:0-14632 GCA_043786575.1 Ilumatobacteraceae bacterium | reverse complement strand
TGGTGCGCGCCGACAACCAGCAGGGCACCTTCGGCGGCCGCGTCCAGACGCGCTTCCCACCCGAGCCCAACGGCTACCTGCACATCGGCCATGCCAAGGCAATCTGCGTCGACTTCGGCATCGCCGAGGAATTCGGTGGCGTGTGCAAGCTGCGCTTCGACGACACCAATCCGGTCACCGAAGACACCGAGTACGTGGATGCAATTGTCGACGACGTGCGCTGGCTGGGCTTCGAGCCGGGCGAGCCGGTGTACGCCAGCGACTACTTCGAGCAGCTGTACCAGTGGGCCGAGCACCTCATCACGACTGGCTTCGCCTACGTCGACGACCAGGACGCCGAGACCATCTCCGCCCAGCGCGGTGGCTACGGCAAGCCGGGTGTCGACAGCCCTCATCGCGAGCGCAGTGTGGACGAGAACTTGGCCCTGTTTCGCAGCATGCGCTCGGGTGCGCTTCGCGACGGCTCGCATGTGCTGCGCGCAAAAGCCGACATGCAGCACGACAACATGCAGTTGCGCGACCCGATCATGTATCGCATTCGACACGAGCACCACCATCGCACCGGCGATCAGTGGGTGCTGTACCCGACGTACGACTGGGCGCACGGCCAGAGCGACGCCATCGAAGGCGTCACCCACAGCCTGTGCTCACTGGAATTCGACAGCCACCGCGCACTGTACGACTGGTACCTCGACCACCTTCCGCTGCCGGGCGACCAGCCGCGCCAGACCGAGTTCGCCCGGCTGGAGCTGACCTACACGATCACCTCGAAACGCAAGCTGCGCCAGCTGATCGACGACGGCGTTGTCGACGGGTGGGACGACCCGCGGTTACCCACGCTGCGCGCCCTGCGCCGCCGCGGCTACCCGGCCACCGCAATCCGTGATTTCTGCGAGTTCATCGGCGTTGCAAAGACCAACAGTCGCCACCAGATCGAGCTGCTCGAGTGGTTCATTCGCAACGAGCTCAACCGCACCGCACAACGACGGATGGTCGTGCTGCAGCCGATCAAGTTGGTCGTCACCAACTGGCCTGCCGGTCACGTAGAGCTGGTCGAGCTGACCAACAATCCGGAGAACCCCCACGACGGCTCCCGCACTGTCGCGTTCACCGGCGAAGTGTGGATTGAGGACGACGACTTCAAGGCCGAGCCACCGCCAAAGTACTTCCGCCTCACGCCCGGCAGCGAGGTGCGCCTGCGTGGCGCGTTCTACGTGAAGTGCACCGGTTTCACCGCCGACGCAGATGGCAACGTCACTGAGGTGCAGTGCACCTACGACCCTGAGACACGTGGTGGCAGCGCACCCGATGGCCGCAAGGTGAAGGCCACCATCCATTGGGTCTCCACCGCGCACGCCATCGACATTCAGGCCGCGCAGTACGAGCGACTGTTTACCACCGAGACACCGGGCGAAGCAACCGGAGAACCGATGGACGACCTCAACCGCCGATCGAAGGTCATGCTGGCCGGCAAGGCGGAGGCAGCGATGGGCGACGTCGCGCCCGGCCAAGTGGTGCAGTTCGAGCGGCTGGGTTATTACGCCCACGACTCCGTCGAACACGGCCTCTTTCACCGCACGGTCGGCCTCAAGGACGAGTGGGCCAACGTGCAGAAGCGCACAAAATAACAACGCACGTGACCAGAACGACCGGCGTCAGTGCTGAACGCCGAGGCCACGATTGCGCAGCACTCGTCGCTCGAGGCGGCTGAAGACCAGCGTGTCCACCAAGATGCCGATCACCAAGATCACAACCATCGTCGCGATCACGCCCGTGGCATCGGAGAACTCACGAGCGAACTGCAGCCGGGTGCCAATGGTCTGCGTACCCGGAACGACGACCAAAAGTTCGCCAGCCAACAGGCTGCGCCACGCGAACGCCCAACCTTGTTTCAGGCCCGACACCACGGACGGCATCGCGGCTGGAATCACGAAGTCGCGATAGAGGGCCACCGACCCCGCTCCCATGCTGCGACCAACTCGCCGCAGCAACGGCGGCACGCTGTCGATGCCCCCAATGACACCATTGGCGATCGACGGCGTTGCTCCGAGTACGACCACGAACGTAATGGCGGTCTCGCTGAGCCCGAAGAGCAGGATGGCCAGCGGGAACCAGGCAATCGACGGCATGGTTTGGAGGCCGGTGATCAGCGAACCAATGGCGGTACGCACCCTCCGCGATGCCGTCACTGCGATTCCAATAGCTCCGCCAATGACCATCGAAACGAAGAAACCAAACACTGCTCGGCGCATGGTGGCGAACACTGCGTTCCACAGCTTGGCCGTGCCGATGTCGTCAACCAGCCGTACCCACACCATGCCCGGCGATGGCAAAACGTAGATCTTCTTCCACTCCCGCCACACTGCAAACTGCCAGATCGCGAGTACCAGCCCGATAGCCGCGAACTTCGGCCACGCGGCACTCCAGAAACGCAGCGCCAACGACGGGCGAGCATCCTCGACGACTTCGAGGTTGTCCAGGCCGGACAGCTCGTCGTCGATGGTTTGCTCAGCGTGCATGGCGCCGCACCTCTTCACGCAACCGTGTGGTGACCGTGGCGGCAATCGCGGAGACGCCAGGTGACTCGATACGCCGGGGGCGTTCCACCGGCACCTCGAACTCCTCAACCACTCGACCGGGCCGGCTGGACAGCAGCACAATCCTGTCGCCAAGGCGGCTGGCTTCGCGCACGTTGTGCGTCACGAACAGCACCGTCAGGCCACGCTCCTGGACGACCCGCTCCAGCTCGTCGTGCAGCACGTCGCGGGTGATGGCGTCGAGTGCACCGAACGGCTCGTCCATCAACAAGATGTCTGCCCGCTGGGCGAGGGCACGCGCCAGCGCAACCCGCTGACGCATGCCACCACTCAGCTCGTGCGGGCGCTTGTTCGCGAAGTCGGTGAGGTGCACCATGCGCAGGAACTCCATCACCTGCTCGCGACGCTCGCGGCGCGGTACGCCGCCCAACTTCAGCGCCAGCTCCACGTTCTGAGCGGCAGTGCGCCATGGCAGCAGCGCCGACTCTTGGAACATCAGCGCAGTGCGGCCTTCGACGCTGACCGTGCCCGCGGTCGGCTGGTCGAGACCGGCCACCAACGACAGCAGCGTGGTCTTGCCACAGCCCGACGCGCCCACGAGACAGACGAACTCGCCGCGCTGCACCGTCAGGCTGACCCCATCGAGCGCGACGACGCTGTTCCTGCCGACACCGTGACGCTTCGAGACGCCGTCGAGCGAAAGGACCGCGTTGTTGGCCACCCGTGTGGGAGCCGGTGTGACCGCCACCGGGTTGTCGACAATCAGGCTCATAGCCCGCTCACTGTCGGCTTGCCACGCTCGGTCAGGATCTCGTTGAGCAACGTCAGCTCGTAGATTCCTTCGAGATCACCAGGCTCCAGCAGGCCGACCGCAATCGCATCGTTGGCCGACTTCTTCAGCGACGCAGCGATCGGATCGAGAGTGAAGGTGAGGTGCGAGAAGCTGGTCGCAGTCGTGTCAGCGTTTGGGGCCGAGCCGGTGATCTCGGTGATCTGGGCCACCACGTCGGCCTGCGCCTTTGCCGGGTCGGCGTCGATCGCGACGATGGCATCGGCCAGGCCGACCAAGACCGCCTTCACCAGATCCGGGTGATCGTTGAGGAAGTCAGTGCGCACGATCACATGCGTGGTCACGTACTGGCCGTCAGTGTCGGGCCATAGGTCGCGTTCGTCGACCAGGACGGTGCCACCACCCTCTTCGACAAGGCGCGTGGCCCATGGCTCGGGAACCCAGGCGCCATCAATGGCGCCGCTGATGAACGACTCGAGGGTGGTCGAGTTGCTCTGCGGCAGGATGGAGACATCACCGCCGCCTTCTGGATTGGTCTCCAAACCGTTCCCCTTGAGCCATGCCCGCAGCGCCACGTCTTGTGTGTTGCCCAGCGACGGCGTGGCCAATTTCTTGTCCTTCAGCTGCTCGACGGACGTGATCTCCGGCTTGACGACGAGGTAGGCGCCGCCCGAGGTGCTGCCCGAGACGATACGCACCGCCTCGCCGCCCGACTTGGCGAATGCGTTGATCGCCGGGTTCGGGCCGATGAACGTGATGTCGAGCGACTCGGCGAGCAGCGCCTCGACCGCTTCCGTGCCGGCGTTGAAGGTGAACGTCTGCAGGTCGACACCGTCGCCGAGCGCGGTCGAGAACGTTCCCTCGGCCACGCCGACGAGCGCCGGTGCGTGCGTGACGTTGGGGAAGTAACCCAGCCGCACAGTGCCCTCAAGGGCAAAATCGGCAGCGGTACTGTCGGCGCCGGCAGCCTCGCTGTCAGGCGTCGCCGCGTTGGAGATGGAATCGTCGTCCCCGCACGCCGCACCCAGGATGGATGCGACGAGCAGGAGGGCTCCGACGCGACGTCGGCGGGTTCGATCACCGGGAATTGTTGACATACTTGATCATATTTATCGACCATGCTGTCGCTTTGCAACTGATCTAGTGGGAAAGATGGTCCCCGGTCATCGGTGCCACCACGTCCCAGGCACCTTCGTCATCGAGCAGCGAACGCACATCGGCGGGCAGCGCTCCGTTCACAACGTCGGCCACCGTCACGACATCCAGTACCCGACGAAGCGACGCACGCACAGCCACCCACACGTCTCGCATGGCCTCGCTGGCGCCCGTGAACTCCACGCTGGTGGGGCTGTCTCCCCGCACCGCCGCGAGTGGGCCCTCGACGATTCGAATGATGTCGCCCAGTTTCACCGTGGCCGGGTCGACCGCCAACCAGTAGCCGCCGTCGATGCCCCGTCGGGAGTCCACGACGCCGGCGCTTCGAAGCTCGGACAGGATGTTCTCGCAGAACTTCATCGGGATGTGCTGAGCTCGGCCAATCGCCTCGCCCTTCATCGGCGATGGCTGCTCGCCGAGCTGATACCGGGCGCCGAGTTCGACCACAGCCCGGATCGCATAGTCCGCCTTCGCCGAAACCCGCATCCCTCTACCGTACGCCCCGAGCGGCGCCTACGATCGCGCCATGGAGCCTGCCGAGATAGTTCGTCAACTCTTCGAACGGATGCAGGAACGCGACTGGGCCGGCGCGGCTGCAGCGATGTCGCCGACCGCTGTTATTCGCTACACCGCGACGGGCGAGAGCTTCACAGGCGCGGCGTTCATGGCAATGAACGAGGCCTATCCCGACGGCTGGAACATCGAGGTCCTCGACATCATCGCTGGCGGCCAGCGGGTGGCCGCCCAGGTGCGCGTTCCCAATGGCACGCAGATCGATTGGCTCAGCGGCTTCTATACCGTGGCCGATGGCCTCATCATCGACGGCACGGAACACTGGGTTGCTGAGGCTGCCGAAC
Organism: Ilumatobacteraceae bacterium; assembly: GCA_043786575.1. Classification (GTDB taxonomy): domain Bacteria; phylum Actinomycetota; class Acidimicrobiia; order Acidimicrobiales; family Ilumatobacteraceae; genus UBA668. The sequence goes on along the minus strand of JAYVVY010000104.1, from coordinate 9,293 downwards.
CCGCCCCCGCGTGGCGCACATCATTTACCACCGCCTGATCCCGCCAACCTCAGTAGCCGGGTATGGCAGCATTCGGGAATGCCGCACTTTCGCCCCCTTCATGCGCCACTCCACTTCGGGATCTTCCTGCCGCCGATGCACAAGACCGGCGTGAACCCCACGCTTGCGCTGCATCGCGATCTGGAACTCATTACCCACCTCGACCGCCTTGGCTACGCAGAGGCATGGATCGGTGAGCACCACTCGGCGGGCAGCGAGTTGATTGCCAGTCCCGAGGTGTTCATCGCCGCCGCCGCGGAACGGACACGGCACATCAAACTGGGCACAGGCGTCAACTCGCTCCCGTACCACCACCCATTCATCCTGGCCGACCGGATCGTGATGCTCGACCATCTCACCCGTGGGCGAATGATGTTCGGCGCCGGCCCTGGCCAGCTGACCAGCGATGCCGCCATGATGGGCATCGACCCGATGGATCAACGTCCGCGCATGGAGCAGGCATTCGACGTGATCATGCGTCTGTTCCGCGGCGAGACGGTGACCGAGCGGACCGATTGGTTCACGTGCGACGAGGCCGTGCTGCAGGTGCGGCCGTACAGCGATTTCGACGTCGCAGTCGCCAGCAGCATCTCACCGTCGGGCAGCAAGCTCGCAGGTCGCTACGGCACGGGGATGCTGTCCATCGCGGCCACCGAACCGGCTGCGTTCCAGGTGCTCGATTACAACTTCCAGGTCTGGCAGGAGGAAGCCTCACTCCACAGGTACACCGTTGGCCGCGACAAGTGGCGGCTGATGGGGCCGATGCACATCGCGGAGACGGAGGAGCAAGCGCGGGCGAACTGTCGCTACGGGCTGCAGTGGGTCTTCGAATACTTGAGCCACATCATCCCGATCGGCGACCCGTCGGCACCTCCGCCGCCCACCGACTTCGATGAATTCGTCGACTTCGCGAACGAGAGCGGTCGCATGGTCATCGGCACACCGGCGATGGCGATCGAGCAGCTGGAGCGATTGATCGACAAGACCGGCGGGTTCGGTACCTACCTGTTCCTCGGTGCCGATCTGGCCGACTTCCCGGCAACCCTGCGCAGCTACGAGCTGTTCGCCGACCAGGTGATGCCGCACTTCACCGGGCAACTCGATTCGGTGCAGGCCAGCTACGACCGAGTGATCGGCGCTGGCAGCAAGTGGGTCGACGCAACGCTCGGTGCGCAACTCACGGCCATCGCCGCCTACGAGGAAGAACGCGCTGCACGCAGCTGAACCACGACAGCTTCGAGCGGACAGCGTTGGTACCAGGCTTTCCTTCAGCCTGTGGCCGTCGAATCTTCGCCCAGGGCGGAGGCAAGTCAGCGTCGGGTGAACGTCACGTGCACGACGCCGCTCTCGGCTGTCTCGGTGGTGACGTCGCAGCCGTCCTCCAACCCCCGAAGGTCGGTCCACAGATTGATGCCGCGACCGACGATCATCGGTGTGATGGCGACATGTAACCGGTCGACGAGGCCGGCCCGCAGGAACTCGCGCACTGTGCTGGCTCCTCCGCCGACTCGCACATCGGCGCCGCCGGCGACGGCAGTTGCCTGAGCGAGCACATCCGGTGGAGTCGCGTCGACGAACTGAAACGTCGTGCCGCCCTCCATCGCGATCGATGGTCGCTTGCGATGGGTGAGGATGAACACGGGCACGCGGAACGGGGGCTCGTCGCCCCACCAGCCGTTCCAGTTCTCGTCGTCCGGGAACGTATGGAAGCCGAACATTCCGGCGCCCATGATCTCGGCACCGATCCCCTCGAAGTAGGCAGCCGCGTACTTCTCGTCGACGCCAGTAGTGCCCGCTCCCGAGGTGTCGTGGAAGACCCGTTCGCGAAACGTACGAGTGGCAGCATACGCAGCGGTGAGTTTGGTCCAGTCATCCCCCACTGGGTTGTCCGGCGTTCCGCCTTCGGTGGTGGCGTAACCGTCCAATGAGATGTTGAGATCAACCCGTACGGCCATTGAAGCCCCTTCCTTGATCGGAAAAACTCTCAGCTGTCAGGCGGGGACAGACAGGCGGGCCATGGACTGAACGACTACGTCGTCGAGCGTGACGGTGCCGGCCTCGATGGCAGCAACGAGGTCGGCGCGCATCTCGTGCTCCCAGAACTTGCCGATGTGGGTGGCCGTCGCCGCGACCGCATCAACGTTCGGGTCGGCCACCATCTGGCGGGCGATCTGGTTCGCCATGCGGACCAGCGCGCCGAGGCGGTGCTCGGGATGGTCGATTTCGACCGTTGCCGCCGAGTGACCGGGCGACACCTGCACAGCCGTCACCTTGTACTCCGGGCAGTTGGTGGCCCAGTCGCTGTGCTCGGTGGTGATCACGTTCGCGCCGCTGACTGGATAGTGAAAGGTGGTGAACACCACACCCTGGGCCATGCGGTCCGACAACATTGCATGCAACGTGGTAGCCCCAACCCGGCTGGCCAGGGTGACCTCGTCGCCGTCGCGAATGCCGCGCTCCTCTGCGTCGTGCGGGTTGATCTCCAGCACGTCTTCGTGATGCCACTGCACATTCTTCGTGCGCCGCGTCTGCGCCCCTACGTTGTACTGGCTGAGAATGCGGCCCGTGGTGAGCAGCAGCGGGAAGCGACGGGTGCTCTTCTCGTCGGTCGGCACATACGGCGTGGGGGTGAACCGGCCGAGGCCGCGAACAAAGGTGCCCTCGTGCATGATCGGCGTACCCAGCGGGTGCTCTTCGTTACACGGCCACTGCACGCTGCCCAACGCATCCAGCTTGGCGAACGAGACGCCGGCGAACGTGGGGGTGAGTGCCGCGATCTCGTCCATGATCTGCGCCGCGTTGTCGTAGTGCATCGGTGCGCCGAGGGCAGCCGACAGCTCGGCCACTACCTGCCACTCCTGCTTGCCGTTGCGCGCCCGCATGGCCGGGCGAACACGGTTGATGCGGCGCTCAGCGTTGGTGAACGTGCCGTCCTTTTCCAGGAACGAGGTGCCAGGGAAGAAGACGTGCGCAACCTTCGCCGTCTCGTTGATGAACAGGTCTTGCACGATGACCAGTTCCAGCGACTCCAGCGCATGCATCACGTGCACCGTGTTGGGGTCGCTCTGGGCGATGTCTTCGCCCTGCACGTAGAGACCCTTGAAGTGGCCGTCGATGGCGGCGTCGAACATGTTGGGAATGCGCAGGCCCGGCTCGGCCTGGATGGTGTGGCCCCAGAACGCTTCGAACGTCTCGCGCGTAGTGGTGTCACTGACGTGGCGGTAGCCCGGCAGCTCGTGCGGGAACGAACCCATGTCGCACGAGCCCTGCACGTTGTTCTGCCCGCGAAGCGGGTTGACGCCCACGCCGTCGCGGCCGAGGTTGCCGGTGGCCAGCGCAAGGTTGGCCATGCCCATCACCATCGTGCTGCCCTGGCTGTGCTCGGTGACACCGAGGCCGTAGTAGATGGCGCCGTTACCGGCGGTTGCGTAGAGGCGGGCGGCCGCACGCACTTCGGCGGCCGGCACACCGGTGTACTGCTCCAGCGTCTCGGGGCTGTTCTCCGGCTGCGACACGAAGGCCGCCCACTGCGAAAACTCGATGGGCTCGCAGCGCTCTTGCACGAAGCGGTGGTCGACGAGATCCTCAGTGACGATCACGTGGGCCAGCGCGTTGACCACGGCAACGTTGGTGCCTGGGCGAAGCTGCAGGAAGTTGGTGGCTTGCACGTGCGGAGTGCGCACCAGGTCGATGCGACGAGGATCCACCACGATCAGCTGCGCACCGTCGCGCAACCGCTTCTTCATCCGCGACGCGAACACTGGGTGGGCATCGGTGGGGTTGGCGCCGATCAGCAAGATGACGTCTGCCAGTTCGACCGACTTGAAGTCCTGCGTACCGGCCGACGTGCCGAACGCCTGCGACAACCCGAAGCCTGTTGGCGAGTGACACACCCGCGCGCACGTATCCACGTTGTTGTTGCCGAAGGCGGTGCGAACCATCTTTTGCACCACGAACACTTCTTCATTCGTGCAGCGCGATGACGTGATGCCGCCGATGGAACCCTGCCCGTGGCGGGCCTGGATGTCCTTCAGCTTGGCTGCGGCGTACGCAATGGCTTCGTCCCACGACACTGTGGTCCATGGGTCGGTGATCTTCTCGCGGATCATCGGCTCCAGCACACGGTCCGGGTGGCTGGCGTAGCCCCAGGCAAAGCGACCTTTCACGCACGAGTGGCCCTCGTTGGCGCCGCCGTCCTTGTACGGCGTCATGCGCACGACGGTCTCGCCCTGCATCTCCGCCTTGAACGTGCAGCCAACACCGCAGTAGGCGCAGGTGGTGAGCACGGTGCGCCGCGGCTGGCCCATCTCGATGACGGTGTTCTCCGTGAGCGTGGCTGTGGGGCACGCCTGCACGCAGGCGCCACACGACACGCACTCGCTGTCGAAGAAGCTGCCGTTGAACCCGGCTGCGACACGCGAGCCGAAACCGCGACCTTCGATGGTGAGGGCGAACGTGCCCTGCACCTGCTCGCAGGCACGCACGCAGCGCGAGCAGACGATGCACTTCGACGAATCAAACGTGAAGTACGGGTTGGAGGTGTCCTTCTCCATGCCGAGGTGGTTGTCGCCGGCATACCCGTAGCGCACATCGCGCAGGCCGACAGCGCCAGCCATGTCTTGCAGCTCGCAGTCGCCGTTGGCGGCGCAGGTGAGGCAGTCCAGTGGGTGATCGCTGATGTACAGCTCCATCACACCACGACGCAACCGCTCGAGCCTTGGTGATTGCGTGGTGACCTGCATTCCGGGGGCAACCGGAGTGGTACACGAAGCGGGCGTGCCCTTACGGCCGTCGATCTCGACGACGCAGAGGCGGCACGAACCAAACGGGTCCAGCGAGTCCGTGGCGCACAGCTTCGGGACGTCGACGCCGCAGATGGCAGCCGCACGCATCACCGAAGTGCCTTCCTCGACCATCACCTCGCGGCCATCGATGGTGACCGCGACCGTTGCGACCGCGCCCACCCGTGACTGGTTGGGCGCTGGCGTGCCCATGTCGTGTTCCGCGCCCAGTTCCCGCAGGGCTTCATCACCGAAAAACGAGAGGCTGAGTGTCATGAGAGAAACCGTGTCATGCGTGTGCTCCGGTCGTGGCCTGAGTATCAACGAAGTGGGCAATGGCGCTACGAACCGGCAGCGGCGTGAAGCCACCCATCGCGCACAGCGACGCGTCGGCCATCACCTCGCACAGATCCATCAGCACTGTCATGTTCTCGTCGCGGCGCTCGCCCGCGATGATCTTGTCAATCAGTTCCACGCCGCGGGTACTTCCGATGCGGCACGGCGTGCACTTACCGCAGGATTCGATGGCGCAGAACTCCATCGCGAAGCGGGCCATGCCCAGCATGTCGACGGTGTCGTCGAACACGACCATGCTGCCGTGCCCGAGCAACGCGCCCGCGGCGGCGAAGGCCTCGTAGTCGATAGGGAGGTCGAACTGCTCGGGCGCGAGGTACGCGCCCAGCGGGCCGCCAACCTGGACGGCACGCACCGGACGGCCGCTGGCCGAGCCCCCGCCGAACTGGTCAACCAGCTCGCGCACGGTGATGCCGAACGCCGCCTCGAAAATGCCGCCGCGTGCGACGTTGCCGGCAACCTGCATCACCTGCGTGCCGCGGCTGCGCCCGTGACCCAGGGCCGCGTAAGCGGCAGCGCCGTCGGCAAGAATCGTGGGAAGGGCAGCGAGGCTGAGCACGTTGTTGATCACGGTGGGCTTGCCCCACAGCCCCTCGATGGCGGGCAGCGGCGGCTTGGCGCGCACAATGCCGCGCTTGCCCTCGATGCTCTCCATCAGCGCCGTCTCTTCGCCGCAGATGTACGCGCCAGCACCGATACGAAGGTGCAGTCGGAACACGAAGTCCGTGCCCAAGATGCCGTCAACACTGCCAACGCCGTTGAGCCAGCCGCGCTGCTCACAGGTCGCGATTGCGCAGCGAATGGCCTCGATGGCATCCGGATATTCACTGCGAATGTAGATGTAGCCGTCGCTGGCACCCGTGGCCCAGCCGGCGATGATCATGCCCTCGATCAGTAGGAAGGGGTCGCCCTCCATCAGCATGCGGTCGGCGAAACTGCCGCTGTCGCCTTCGTCGGCATTGCACACGATGTACTTCTGCGTGCTCGGCGTTTCCAGCACGGTGCGCAGCTTGATGCCTGTGGGAAACGCTGCCCCGCCGCGACCGCGTAGGCCGCTCTCCGACACTTCCGTGACGACGTCGGCGGGCTGCATTGCCAAGGCTGAGCGCAGCCCGACCATGCCACCGTGCGCCTCGTAGTGGTCGGCATCGCGTGGGTCGATAACGCCAACGCGTGCGTACGTCACCCGCTGCTGCGCAGCCATCCACGGCAGTGCCTCGGTGAGACCAAGCCGCAGCGGATGATCACCGGCGGCGGTGAGGCCGGCAGCGATGAGGCTGGACACATCGTCGGCGCTGACCGGACCGTAAGCAACGCGTCCCTGCGGTGTCGAAACCTCGACCAACGGCTCGAGCCACAGCATTCCGCGCGACCCGTTGCGCACGACACGCACCCCGGGGTGCGACGCAAGTGCGGCGGCCACTTCGTCGGCACCGGCAGCACGAGCAGCGGCATCGCGAGGCACGTGCACGGTGACGACGCCGTCACTGTTGTCATGACTGCTCGAGTGGCTTGCGCTGGGGGGTGCCTCGCGGCGAACTGCGGCGCCGATGATCGTCTCGATCATGGCCTCATCGACACCGACGAACATGCGACCACCGGTGGCAACCGCCGGCCCCTGCGCGCACAAGCCGAGGCAGAAGACTTCCTCGATCTCGACAGCCAACGTGGCACCCAGCTCGAGCGCTCTCATCTCCGTGGCCTTGCCGCCGCGCGAGATACAGGCCTCGGCCCGGCACACCTGCACGATGGGCCCCTTGGGGGCTTGGGTGCGGAAGTCCTTGTAGAACGTGATGACGCCGTAGACCTCGGCGGTGGAGAGGTTGAACGTGTCGGCCAGCAGCGGGATGTACGACTTGTCAATGAAGCCCGCGAGATGTTGCACCGCGTGCAGCGCCGGCAGCAGACCACCCGCCCAGTTGGCATGCGCGCTGATGGCCGCTCGCACGGCCGGATCATTCGAGTTGAGGGTGACGTCGTTGGCACTCAAGGCTGCTCATCGTACGCCAACCGCCGGGATCGTGCGACCCTTCTCACCGCCATTTCCAGTACGACTGTCTCAGGAATTCCGAGCGCGCTGGCCGGGTTGGCGGGGGCGGTCGCTGAACTGGCGGCCATCGGCATAGCCCGGATTGGTGTCGGGTCGGCCAGTTCGGCGCGCCCAGCGCCAGGTCAGCGAGATCCGGGGGTTCTGCGTCTCGTACGCAGGCACCCCGTGCAGCCAGTCCGCCTGGCAGCGGCCACCCATCACCAGCAGGTCGCCCTCGCCGGGCATCAGCACCAGATCGTCTGGCGCCTGGCCCGAGGGAACCCGGTCGACCAATGAATCTGCCCATCGGCCACGCTCTCGAATCACAAACGGTCGCCGTTGGCCCAGCACCACAATGGCAATGAGCGTGTCGTCCAGCCAGCGCATCTCGCGGTCGCTGTGCAGACCCTGAAAGTCATCTCCGGTGCGGTACACGATCGCGGCAACACCCTCCATCGGTTGGCGGTACGTCGCCCGCAGGTGCATGTCCGTCTGGTGTAGAAACGGCCGGCTATTGGAACGCAAGCCCGCAGACAGACGGCGCTCGGGCACGTACTTGTCGTAGCGCAACGTCTCGTTCTGCTGCCACGCCGTCTCCTCGTGCAGTGTGATGAACACCTCCTCGGCGTTGCGCACGAAGCCCGACACCACATCGACCCACGACCCCGCGCCGAGTGCCGTGCGCACGGCTGGCGCCCGACGGTCGATGGTGAGAGCGTCGAGCGGCGAGTCAGTCACCTACCCAGTATCTCAAAGCAACGCAAGCCCCCGCGGCCGCCAAATGGAGGATTCCCAACCCGCCCCAGGTGCTGGGAACCCTCCATTCGGATTGCTGACGACTCAAGGCGGTGGCGCCTTGCGTCGATACCACTCGGTATGGACCTGACCGCACCTCGCCCCTGGTGGCCCCTTGGCGACATGGACCAGATGCGCGAGGCACTGCAGTATTGGATCTCCAACAACTGGGATACGAGCATCACCGTGGGCGCCTGGTGGGACCGGCTGGCCAGCGCCGGCCTGGCTGTCCCCACGTGGAATCGCAGCCACGGAGGCTTGGCCGCCACCGCACAAGTGCAACAGGTCGTCGAAGAAGAACTGGCAGCGGCTGGCACCATCGCGCCGCCGCTGGCGGGTGCCGGCGTTCGGTTGGTCGGCCCCATCCTGCGGCAGTTCGCAACCCCTGAACAGGCCGACGAGGTGCTGCCCGCGCTACTCACCGGCCAGCACCTGTGGACGGTGCTACTGAATGAGCCGGGCGGCGACAACCCGAAGGACACTGCCTGCACCGCGACGTTCGATTGGAAGTACATCACAATCAACGGGGCGAAGACCTGCAACCATGACGGGGCAACGAACGCAGTGGTGCTGGGCCGCAGCGCAGAGCTGCCGGGGAGCAAAGGGCTGACGTGTCTCCTCATCGACCTGGCCGCGGACGGTGTCACCACTGAGCCGGGCATGGTGCGCTTCACCGACGTCCGCGTCACACCCGACTGCGTGCTGGGTGAGCGCGACAACGGCTGGGCTGTCGTCAAGACCATTCTCCCGTATCTCGAACGCAGTCTCGCCGGCCGCATTCAACGCGGACTGGTGAACATTGAGCCGGGCGTCCTCGCCGGCAACCTCGACCGGCCCGTCGGCGAAGTAGTCGAGGCCCATCAGCCGCCCATGGCCCCACCTGTCGACCGACGCAGCCGTTGACTGGAACAGCCGTTGACTGGAACAGCCGCTGACCGGCGCGGGAAGTTGGCTACCGCCGACGCGGACTTGTTGACGACTCCACCGGCACCTCTCTGACAGGTACCGAGGCCACCAGCGAGTGGCCGAGGTGACGGCAGCGCCGCACGGCATGATGAGAGCGATGCATCGGTTGGCGAGATTCAGAGGGCTGCTGCCCCCAATCGACCGTCCGGCCTATGGCGAAGGCGTTCGAGCGATGGCTCCGCTCAGCGTTGCCATTGCTGTCTGGGGCTTGGTGACGGGCGTCGCGATGATCAACTCCGGGCTCTCGATCACCATCGCCATCGTCATGACGCTCACCGTGTTCGCGGGCTCAGCGCAGCTCGCCGTGCTGCCGCTGCTGGCCACCTCAG
>JAYVVY010000103.1:0-13771 GCA_043786575.1 Ilumatobacteraceae bacterium | reverse complement strand
GGTCCCCGGCGGCATCCACGCGTCGTACACCCGCGCCGCGCCGCCGGTGTAAGAGTTGTTCGCGGGAAGCCGGTCAACGAACCGTTCAGCATCAGCCATGCGGGGAGTCTTACGCACCCGACGATGCCGATACGCTCTCCCACCGGTCCCGCCCCTCTAGCTCAATGGTAGAGCAGTGGACTTTTAATCCATTGGTTCAGGGTTCGAGCCCCTGGGGGGGCACCACGCCGCGCCGCGTATTCACCGTTTGTGCACTTTCGTGCGGATACAGCACGAAAGTGTTCAAACGCTGAGGGTGGTGGCGATGGCTTCGGCAGCTTGCTGCACGTTCATCGGCGGACGATGAACCGCAATCGCCGCTCGCCGGCGTCGGGCGTGTGCGCGAACGACTCGAGGCGTCTGTGGACGACGCCAAGAACGACCACGTCGATGACTGCAACGGCAATGGCGCCAACACCGAACTCCATTGCCAGCCCGAGGCCTGCGCCAGTCCAGTCCAGCAACAACGCGAATCCAACCAGCAGCGCGCCCCCAAAACCCAGCAGGCCGATCATCAGCACGCGCAGCACCGTCGGACCGCGCCTGATTCCCAACGACACAGCCCCGCCGAACCACAGCGCCGCGCCCAACTCGACCCCCATCGTGCCGATGCCCTCCGTGCTCGGACGTTCCGCAGCGTGAGCGGACACAAGAGCGATCACAAGACCCACCACCAACATCACGGCGGGAATCAGCACGGCTAGCACCTTGGCCCCACGAACGAACAGGTACGTGGGAAGCACCACCTCGATTGGTTGTCGCAGCCATCGGTCGGTTCGTTGCTCGGCCATTTTCGCACCGTACTCGCGAGTCGCGGCGATGGCGCGAGACTGCAACTGTGAGCTACCAGCATCTGCTTGTCGAGACCGACGGCCCCTTCACCACCATCACCCTCAACCGGCCGGAGAAGCGCAACGCACTCGCGCTTCATGTGATGGTGGAGCTGACGCAGGCGTTTCGTGACGTCGGCGAGACCGACGCCACCGGCGTGATCCTCGCAGCCAACGGGCCGGTGTTCTCCGCCGGCCACAACTTCGGTGATATGGCAGGCGCGTCGCTGCACGACGTTCGCCACCTCTTCGATGTCTGCACCGAGATGATGGACACCGTGCAGTCCGTGCCGCAGGTGGTCATCGCCCGAGTGCACGCGCTGGCCACGGCTGCGGGATGCCAACTCGTTGCAACGTGCGACCTGGCGATCGCAGCCGAGAGCGCCGGTTTCGCCATACCCGGCGGAAAGGGAGGCCTGTTCTGCCATACCCCGCTGGTCGCGGTGGCGCGCAACGTCGGCCGCAAGCGTGCGCTGGAGATGGCGCTGACCGGCGACCCCATCACCGCGGCCATCGCCGCTGAGTGGGGGCTGATCAACCATGCCGTGCCGGACACGGAGCTATTCGCCGCAACCCACGACCTGCTCGCCCGCGCCACACGCGGCAGCGTCGCCAGCAAGGCCGCCGGCAAGCGCGGTTTCTACGCCCAGGTGGGTCTGGACCAGCCCGACGCGTACGCCGCTGCGGCTGAGCTGATGTCAACCTCGGCCGTCACACCCGACGCGCAGGAGGGCATCACTGCCTTCCTGGAGAAGCGCAAACCGAACTTCACGCAGCGCGCCTGACAGGTTGCATGGTATACCCCATGGGGGTATAGTTGGGTACGTGAATGCGGTACCCGGTTATTCAGCTGACAAGCAGCAGGTTCTGGCGCGACTGAAGCGCATCGAGGGCCAAGTACGCGGCCTGCAGCGTCTGGTCGAGGAAGACACCTACTGCATCGATGTGCTCACCCAGGTGGCCGCCGTCAGCAAGGCCCTGCAAGGCGTTGGCCTCCACTTGCTGGACGAGCACCTCCAGCATTGCGTCGCCGGCGCGGCCGCCACCGGCGACTCCGAACGCACCACCGAACTGGTCCACGAAGCCACCAAGGCAGTCGAACGACTGTTGCGAGCGTAAGGAATAAAAAATGAGCGAACTGACTTTCAGTGTCCCCGGAATGACGTGTGGTCATTGCGAAGCCGCGGTCAAAGGCGAGGTTGGAAAGGTTGCTGGTGTCACCGACGTGGCAGTCGACCTAACCACCAAGCTGGTCACCGTCAGTGGCAGTGCACTCGACACCACCGCAATCGTCGCCGCTATCGACGAAGCCGGCTTCGAAGTCGCAGCCAGCTGACAATATGTCGCCCGTTTCACGTCGCCTCGGTGCCTTCGCGCTCCTGCTGGCCGGCACCTTCGGCACGGCCTACGCGGTCGGCGAGAAGCTGCCGGGCCACTCACACGCGGGCGGCGCTGGGCACAGCGGAATGGACATGGGTGGTCCGGTGCCCGCGGGTTTCGAGGACAGCGGCTACCAACTGGTCACCGATCAGGTGCACTCCGACACGGCCTCTTTTCATCTCAATGATGCGGATGGCAAACCCGTCACCGACTTCACCGAGGCTCAAGGGGCGATTCTGCACACCATCGTCATTCGGCCCGACCTCAGCGATTTCCAACACGTCCACCCCACCATCGGCGCCAATGGCTCGTGGAGTGTCCAGCTGCCGGCGCCCGGCCAGTGGCACCTCGTGTTTGATTCGACCCCGGCCACTGCGAGCGGCCCGATTGTGGTCTCCGCCAATCTTGACGACGAGGCGACCATCGACACCGTTGCGTTGCCCCCGCCGGACGACACAGTCGAGGTCGCCGGGCTTGTGATCACGCGAACCGGTTTCAACTTCACGTACACCGCCGCTGACGGTGGCGCCGCCACCGGCATCGAGCCGTACCTCGGCCAGTCATCGCATCTCGTTGCCATTCGCCAGGGCGACCTGGCCTACACGCACCTGCACCCCAGCAGTGACATGTCCGGCATGTACATGTTCGGCGACGGCATCACCCAGCCGGGCACCTACCGACTGTTCTTGCAGTTCGGCCACAACGGCCAAGTGCTCACCGTCCCGTTCACGGTCGTGGTGCCATGAGCATCGCCACTGATACGAACACCACGCTCGATCTCGAACTCACGGGCATGACATGTGCGGCGTGCGCCAACCGGATTGAGAAGAAGCTCAATCGGCTTGAGGGAGTGACCGCGACGGTCAACTATGCGACCGAGAAAGCGAACGTCTCGTTCGACCCATTGGTCGCTTCGCCCGATGCGCTCATTGCAGCCGTCGAGTCAATCGGTTACGGCGCGCTGCTTCCTGCACCGGTCGGCGAGGAACGCGCCGATCCCGCGCTGGCTCGCATTGCCGACCTGCAACGGCGGTTGATCGTTGCCATCACGCTCGGCGTACCCGTGCTGCTGGTCTCGATGATTCCTGTGTTGCAGTTCCACGGCTGGCAGTGGGTAGCGCTGGTGTTTGCGACTCCGGTGGCCACATGGTCGGCGTGGCCATTCCACGTCACCGCCTGGAAGAACCTGCGTCAGGCCGAAGCGAGTATGGACACGCTGGTGTCGGTGGGCGTGATGGCCGCCTACGGATGGAGCCTGTACGCCCTCTTGGCCACACCCGCCGGCGACCTGGGCATGACGATGCCGATGTCGTTGGTGCCCCAGCGCGGCGACAGCCACCACCTCTACTTCGAAGTCGCCAGCACCACCGTCGCACTCATCTTGGCCGGCCGCTGGTTCGAGGCCCGGTCGAAGCGCCGCGCTGGCAGTGCCCTGCGTGCGCTGTTGGCCTTCGGCGCCGACACTGCCAACGTGCTGCAGGCCGACGGCAGCGAGCTGAACCGGCCCTCGAGCACGCTTCGTGTCGGTGACCGATTTGTCGTGCGCCCTGGCGAACGCATCGCCACCGATGGCGTCGTGGAGGGTGGCGCAGCAGCGGTCGACATGAGCCTGATCACCGGCGAGAGCGTGCCGGTTGAAGTCACCGCTGGCAGCCACGTCACCGGTGCAACCATCGCCACCAACGGGCGGCTGGTCGTTCGTGCAACACGAGTGGGCGCCGACACCGCGCTGGCGCAGATGGCTCGGCTGGTCGAAGCTGCGCAGACAGGCAAGGCACCGGTGCAGCGGCTGGCTGACCGCGTCGCCGGCGTGTTCGTGCCGATCGTCATCGTGTTGGCTGCCGCCACACTCGGCTTCTGGTTCGCACGCACCGGCAGCCTCTCGCAGGCAATGGCTCCGGCGGTCGCCGTCCTCATCATTGCCTGCCCCTGCGCACTCGGCCTGGCCACCCCGACCGCGCTGCTGGTCGGTACCGGCCGGGGAGCGCAGCTGGGCATTCTGATCAAGGGTCCGGAGGTTCTGGAGAGCACTCGGCGCGTGGACACGATCGTGCTCGACAAGACCGGCACCGTCACCACCGGCGTGATGGACGTTGTCCAGGTTCACGGCATTCACCCGGCAACGAACGACGAGGTACTGCGCCTCGCGGCCGCCGTCGAGCTGGGCAGCGAGCATCCGATCGCCGCTGCCATAGTGCGCGGCGCGCGGCGCGATGGCGGCACCGTCGAGACAGCGACCGGCTTCGTGTCGCTCGCCGGCGTCGGCGCACGAGCCATCGTCAACGGCCGGGTCGTCGAGGTGGGGCGCGCCACAGTTGACGAAGTTCCGGTCGAGGCACACGGGCTCACGGTCGTTGCGGTGCGCGCCGACGGCCAGCTGCTGGGCACCATCGCCGTGGCCGACACGGTGAAGCCCACCAGTGCCGACGCCATCGTGCGACTCCGCTCGCTGGGCTTGCGGCCAATTCTTCTGACCGGCGACAACGCGGCAACCGCCAGCGCGGTCGCGGCACAGGTGGGCATCGACGCCGACGACGTCATCGCCGGCGTGCTCCCCGCGCAAAAAGTTGCTGAGGTGCAGCGGCTACAGACCGAAGGTCGAGTGGTGGCGATGGTTGGCGACGGCGTCAACGATGCTGCCGCACTCGCGCAGGCCGATCTCGGTATTGCAATGGGCACCGGCACCGATGTGGCAATCGAGGCCAGCGACCTGACGCTGGTACGCGCCGATCTGCACGCCACCGCCGACGCAATCGAGCTGAGCCGACGCACGCTCTCGGTCATCAAGGGCAACCTGTTCTGAGCGTTCGCCTACAACGTCGCGGCCATCCCGCTGGCGATGTCGTGGCTGTTGTCGCCGGTAGTCGCTAGCGCAGCGATGGCATTCAGCAGCGTGTTCGTGGTCAGCAACAGCTTGCGCCTCCGCCGGTTCTCGCCGAAAACCGCCTGAAGCAACCCTGGTATCGGCCCGCGGTCTGTGGTAGTCCGTCATCCATGGTGGCCAACGCACCGACGGTCTCGGTGCTCTTCGTGTGTCTCGGCAATCATTGCCGGTCCCCATCGGCCCATGCGGTCGCTCACGCCATGGCCCGTGGCATCCGCACGGCCCGGCCGAACGAGGTGATCCTGTTCGACTCGGCTGGCACCTCGCGGGCACATGGGGGCAATGCACCTCACCCGCTGGCGATTACCGAGGGCGCTCTGCGCGGGTACGCAGTGGATCACTTCGGGCGCCAGATACACCCCGATGACTTCGCTCGCTTCGACCTGATCGTGGCAATGGATCGCATGAACGTAGAAGACCTCGAGCGCATGCGTGGTGGCGTAGAACAGCGAGTTGGCCATATTGCGACCGTCGAGCCGGTGCAGGTGCAGTTACTGCGCCGCTGGGACCCGTACGCGATGCCCGGCGACGAGGACCTGCCCGACCCGTGGGGCCAGCCGAGCACGGCCTACAGCACTATGTTCGATGTGATCGAACGCACCATGCCGTTCCTACTGGACCACCTTGCATGGCTGCAGAGTGAGGGAGCGACGGAATAGCCGGCGACATCAGGCGGCCAGCGCTGCTTCGCGCAAACGGTGCACCACTGCGTCGCGGTGATTGCGCACCGTGCGCACGCTGATGCTCAGTTGCTCGGCCATCTCGGCCGCATTACAGCCCCGGGCGAGCAGTTCAATCAGCTGCAGTTCGTGCTCGGTCAGCGCGCTGGCACACGCAACCACCTCAGCCAACTCGTCGGCCACGTCAAGAGTCACGACTGTCTCAACCGGCAGATCGAGCAGGTTCGGGGCAGTTAGCTCGAGCACCATCATGCGGCGGTTCGATTTTTGAAAAGCGCGGTATTCACCAGCGCGCAGCACGCTGGCGGCAAGGTGACGCGTCTGGCGCTCGGCGGGAAATTCACGAATCACCATCCACGTTGCCGACAACATCTCGTCGAAGGCGTCGAATGAGCCGCCGGGGCGATGCCCGCCCCACCGTCGTGCCGTGGCGACCACCCCCGGCAGAAGCCGCTGCAGCACCACTCTGGCGGCTACATCATCGGTGCCGGCAACGACGAGCAGGCGCCGCAGCACCTCATTGGCCACAGCCGACCCGCTGCCGCTCGCACACAGCCGATGCTCCTGATGCGACCGGTAGCCGGTGGCAACCACCACCTCGTCCAGGCTGTTGAATGAGATGCCGAGGCCCCAACCAGCTGCCCTGCGAAGGACTGCCGGCCGCTGGTTCAGTGCCTGCCATTCACGGTCGAGGCGGGCCAGGAGTACACGATTGATGACGAGGGGGAGTCGCTGATTCATGGATCCGATCGTCGGCGCACCACCTCACCGCGTGGCTCACGGAACCGCTCACCGGCCCTCTCACAGTTGGCTCACAATCTGCTGAACAGGTGATCTCCTCAGAATTGTCGGCCGATATTGCCAATCCGGCCGACTCACCGTGCCCAGTACAGGTGATGGACACGTGCGACGAAATGACGACGATCAATGAGTCAAGCTGGCGATGCACGTGGCGTACAGGGCCAGATGCAGGGGCCACCCACGACCTCCGGAGGGGGCGGCACCTTCTGGGCCGGGCGCACACCGCCGACGTGCGCTGCGACGATCCCGCCATGCAACCACACCATGCCCTCCTCGAGGTGCGGCCTGACGGCAGCGTGGCCCTGACGCAACTGACGGGGCGGGCGCCGATGCTGATCGACGGAGTCGTCATGTCCGGCGAGGTGGCCGTACTCAATGGCTCCGTCATCGAGCTCGGCACCAGCACGATCGAGTTTCGGCGCGCAACCATCTGCGACGGCGATGCCGATGGCGCTCACGTCGTCGACGGCACCCTCGTTCGCGGCCCACGAGCGCTGCCCGAGTGGCAGCCGGGTACCGCAACGCAACCGGCGGAACCCGGAGCGACGCGCGAGTCAACTGCCGGGCTGATTCCAGCGGTCCTCGGTCTGGCCGGTGCCGCTGCCGTCGCACTGGTCATGCAACAGCCGATGTTCCTTTTGTTCGGCGCGCTCGGCGGGCTCGTGGCCATCGGAAGTTGGGGTGCTCAGCGGGTCGCTTCACGTCGGACACGGCAGCGTGACGCGCTGGCGTTCGCTGAAGCTCAGGCGGCGTACTTCGCCGAGGTGACGCGCGACCGCGAACTCTTCCGTCAGTTCCACGTGGCTACCGTGCCGACAATCGCGACCGCGCACCACACCATTACGGCGCGTGGTGCAGCTCTTTGGGCCCGGCGCGGCACCCACCTCGATGCGTACCTCGGTGCACTCGGCCTGAGTGATATCACGTGGCCAGACGCCGCGAGCGAGACCGGCCTCGTGGAGGATCGTCAGGCGCGCCAGCTGCCGATCGCCGCCGACCTTGGCCCCGGTGCCCGGTTGGCATTGCGCGGCCCGCAGGCGATGGGCGTCGCCCGCTCACTGGTCGTGCAGCTGGCCGCTTCGTGCGGCCCCGTCGACCTGCGCCTGGTGGTCGTCACAGATCGACCAACGCACTGGGATTGTGTTCGTGCGTTGCCGCATCTGTCCCAACCGGACGGCCGCGTCGCCATTGTCAACGACATCGGCCTCACAGCTCTGCTGGCCGAGCTTGGCGAGCACGCCACACATCTCCTCTTCGTCACCGACCAACCAACATGGCTGGCCATCCGCACCAGCCCACTTCGCCGCGCGCTCGCCGACGCGGATGTTCACGCGTTGATGGTCATTCTGCCAACTGACGTCGGCGTGCCGCACCTCTGCACCAGCGTGCTCTCCACTGCCAGTAGCGCGACGGGCCGCTGGGTTGCGGACACTCATACAACGATGTTGCCGGTGCCTGTTCGGATCGCTGGCATCGGCGAGCGTGGCACTTTTGCCTGCACCGCGGGGCTACGAGGCTTGATCGATCCGGAGGACCCGTTGAGCGTGGCCACGGGCATGCCGCGCGACCTGTCGCTGGAAGCGCTGCTCAACACCGAGGTCGGCACATCCCTGACACCCGCGGGCATCGTGGCAACGTGGGTCGCAGCCGGTGCCGACCCCAGCCCACGAACCCTGATCGGAATGGCCGCCGATGGTGCGGTGGACATCGACCTCGTGCGCGACGGCCCTCACGGCCTCATCGCGGGCACTACCGGTGCTGGCAAAAGCGAGTTGCTACGAAGTCTGGTTACGGGCATGGCCGCCGGCGCCAGCCCAGCCCACCTCAGTTTCCTACTCGTCGACTACAAGGGCGGCGCGACGTTCGATGCCTGCGCGGCCCTGCCCCATGTTGTCGGTGTCGTCACCGACCTCGACGACCAGTTGGCCGATCGTGCGCTGCGCAGCATGCACGCGGAACTGCGCCGCCGCGAGGGAGTCCTGCGCTGCCACGGCGCCGCCGACCTGAGGACGCTGCGAGAGGTGGCCCCTCACGTGCTGCTGCCGCGCCTCGTCGTGGTGATTGACGAGTTCGCCGCTCTGGTCGCCGAGCAGCCGGGCTTCCTACACGCGCTGGTCGGCGTTGCCCAGCGCGGCCGCAGCCTGGGCGTGCATCTCTTGCTCGCCACTCAGCGACCCAACGGCGTGATCAGCGACGACATCCGCGCCAACACCAACCTGCGGCTCGCGCTACGGCTGCAGGACACGGCGGACGCCAACGATGTGGTCGGCAATCCGGCGCCGGCAATGCTGCCGCGTGGGCTGCCGGGACGGGCCGTGATGCGGCTGGGCGCCGATGATCACCTCACGTTCCAGGCTGCGCGTTGCACGGGCACTATGCCCGGCGGCACCGAGACCGACCTGCACGTGTTAGTGCGTGCGATCTGCGACGCGGCGCAGCTCTCAGGCTCGCCGCTGCCGCCTGCACCATGGCAACCAGCGCTGACTTCAGAACTGAGCTACGAGGAAGTGCCCTCCGATGCCGTCGGCTTGATCGACGACCCCGACCAGCAGCAGATTCTTCCGTTGCGGTGGTCTCCGAGCGATGGACATCTGCTCATCGCTGGCAGCCCCGGTGCCGGCGCGACGACGGCCCTCTGCACGCTGGCCACCACCTCCCTGGTCGACATGTACGTCATCGATGGTCGCGGCAGCGATCGTCTGAGCGGCTTGGCCGAGCACCCACTGTGCGTTGCGGTAGTTCGACTGCATGAACGCGAACGTCTGATGCGACTGCTCTATCGGTTGCGGGCCATCGTGCGCGCGCGGTTGGCCAGCGCCCCGGAAGAAACAGTTGTCGTGTTCATCGACGGGCTCGATGCGCTTCGGCGCTCGCTCGACGACCTCGACACTGCGGCAGAATTCGACGCGCTGGAGGAAGTCTTGGCTGATGGGGAGGCAGCCGGCATCACCATCGTTGCCACGGTCGAGCACGCCGCCGCGGTACCAACGAGCCTGCTGGCCCGATGTGCACAGCGGTGGGTGATGCACCTCCACGACGTGTACGACGGCGGCAGCCTCGGAGTCAGTGCGGCGAGCGTGCCCGCCGCGGGCACACCGGGCAGGTTGGTCGTGGCTGCCACTGGCTTAGTTGCGCAGTTGGTTCACGGCACGTCACCATCGCTCCGCACTGCGCGTCACAGCGTCGGGTGCGCCGCGAGCAGTATCACTGTCGTTCCTGCACTTGTCGACGCTGGGCAGCTCCCGTCGGCAACTGCCCACGCTGGCGTCACGTCACTGCCGCTGGGCATTGCCTTCACCAGCGGCAATTCGCACACTCTCGAGTTGCCCGATGGCGAGCACCTGCTCGTCGTCGGCGGTGCCCGCTCAGGGCGCAGTAGCGCATTGGTACGAATCGCCGACGGGTGGCACGAAGCGCATCCACACGGCCTCGTTGCAGCACTCGTTCCACGGCGCTCCAGCGCGGTCACGCCATGGGCCTCGACGCGGGGACTGGTCACCGCCACCGACACGTCGCTCCTCGACGACCTACCAGCGCGCGGCCCGCTGCTGGTGCTGGTCGACGATGCCGAGATGGTGGAAGACCCGAGCGGCCTACTGGCGGCCTGGGCGGCCGGCAGGCGACCAAACACCTGGATTGTTGCCGCTGGCCGTCCCGACGCTCTGCGTCAGCTGTACGGGCACTGGACCACGGTGGTGCGCCGCAGTCGCAGCGGGCTGGTGCTCACTGGTGGCAGCGACCTCGATGGCGACCTGCTGGGCGTCATGCTGCCACGCCGCACACCCGTTCCAGCCCGCCCCGGTCTGGCGTGGTCGGTGGCAAGCGGCGCCGTCGACCTGACGCAGATCGCCTTGTCGACAGAAGCGGTGCCGCGACACATCACCGGAGTTCCCTAGCTGGCCGACATCAGCAACTTGGCCGACCTATCGAAGAACGGTCGCTGATCGCGGCGTCGTTGATTGCCGCATCGAGGCGACCGTCGCGCTCGGCCCAGCCGCCACTAGGCTCCCGCACCGATGAAGCGGATGACCCCCACTGCCCACATGTTCATGCGTTGCCTCGGGCCGGCCGCACTCGCTGCCGTGGCTTTCACTGCCTGCAGCAGCGGCGATTCCACCACGACCCCCACGTTGCAGCTACCACCACGCATCGCCGTCACGTCGGTGAAGGGCGACCCGGAGAGCCAGTTGCTCGCCGCCATCTACGCACGCGTGCTGGAGGACGGTGGCTTCCGAGTTGCGCGTAAGGACCCGGTGGAGATGGACCGCGCCCAGTACTACCAGGCAATCCAGGACGGCACCTTCCAGCTGATCCCCGACTATTCCGACGACCTGCTGCAGTTCGTCTACAGCCTTCCGGATGCCTCGCCGCTGCCCAGCACGTCGCTGCCCGCCGGCCCAGCCAGCACGCTGGCACCGGTCATCGTGACCACCACCACGCTGCCGCAGACCACCGTTCCCGAGACCGCCGTTCCCGAAACCACGGTCGCCGCGGAGACCACCACCTCTACCGGGGGTGCCACCACAACGTCCGGCAGCGCAGCGACCACCACCACGCAGGCCCCCGGCGGGTTCCGCAAGGCTGCCGTCACGACCACGACCGGTGTCACCACCACGACTGGCGTCACCACCACTACCGACAGTGCAACGACGCTGGTCGGTGACACGACCACGACAGCGGTGCCCAAGCCGGGCAACGGCCACTCGATTGTCGAGCAGGTGCTGGCCCTCAACGCTGGGCTGCCGTCGGCATTGGTTGTCAACAACGGCTCGCTGGCCGAGAACAAGCAGATCATCGCGTGTTCGGCGGCGGCTATGGCGGCCAACTCCGGAACGCAGCTGATCACTCTCACCGATCTTGCCTCCAACGCTCCGGGCATTGTTCTGGGTGCTTCAGCAGCATTCATGGATGACGGAATCCACGGCCTTCCCGCTTTCGAGCTGTACTACGGGGGCGAGTTCGAGGACACGGCCACCATCGAGGACGCCGACCTTTCTGCCGCAGTTACCGCTGGCGATGCGGACTGTTTCGTGATGAACTCGCTCAACCCGCTGATTACCACCGAGCGGATGACGATTCTCACTGACGATCAGCTGATGGTGCCGACCAACGCCGCACTGGCACTCATGGCATCCACCTCCGCCACGCCGGAAGCAATCGGCACCATTGATGCCATCGCCACTGCGTTGACCAGCGTGCGTCTCAACCAGATGCTCAACGAGATCATCAACAACGGTGGCGACCCAGTCGTCGTCGCCAACGCCTTTGTGGACACGCTGTAGCCAGGTGATCACATGATCACCGTCGGCGATCTCGCGTACCTCGGGCTTCTACTTCGGGGCTGACGCGCTGGCGCTCGTGGCCCTGGGCAGCTGGTCCGTCGACCGCCGCGACGCCCAGGCAGCCCCACTTCGTACCCGACGGCTAGCGGGCGCGGAGCTCCATCGCGTCGCGCTTGAGGATGGTGTAGTGGCGCTCGTGTTGGTCGATGTAACCAAGGCGGATGAAGCTGGCGATGGCCTTGTTGACTCGCTCGCGTGAGGCGCCGACCATGCCGGCCAGCTCTTCCTGTGTGATGGGGAGCACGAACTCGTCGGCACCTTCGGAGAGCTCGAGCAAGCGCTTGGCGGTGCGACCGGTGACGTCGAGGAACACGCTGTCGGCTAGCGCCTCATCCATCACGCGCAGACGGTGTGCGAGCAGGCGGGTGACGCCCCAGAGCAACTGTGGGTCGCTGCGGAATGCCTTCACCACCGGGTCGAACGGAATGGCGAACACGGTGGACGGTTCCAGCGAACGAGCCATGGCCGAGCGGGGACCTTCGTCGAGCATGCTCATCTCACCGAACAGATCGCCGGCGTCCATGAGGGCAACGACGGTCTCGCGATGGTCGATGGGGTTCGCGATGGCTATTGCGATGCGACCACTGACGACGAGGTAGAGCGAGTCGGCAAGATCGCCCTCGCGAAAGAGCACGTCGCCACGAATGAGGTGCAGTTCGCTGCCAGCGGCAGCCATGTCGCGCACGATCGCAGGAGGCGCGTCGGCGAAGAAATCGGTACGGGCGAGCAGTTCTTCGTGAGCCATGGTCAGCCGAACGGTACTACCCTCGCCGGGGTGTCGACGCAGCAACCGGAGACCGAATCCGCGAATCGTCCGGAATCGGTGTGGACCATCGTCGTTGCCGGCGGTTCGGGAGCGCGTTTCGGCGGTCTCAAACAGTACGAGGCGCTCGGTCCGCACCGAGTTGTGGACTGGTCAGTGGCTGCAGCTCGGGCTGCGAGCGATGGTGTCGTGATTGTCGTTCCAGCTGCCGATGTCGCCCGCGAGGGCGGCGTCGCTGGTGGGGCCACACGCAGCGAGTCCGTTCGGGCGGGGCTGGCGCAGGTGCCGTTGACCGCGACCATCGTGTGCGTGCACGACGGGGCGCGCCCGTTCGCCTCCGCTGAAGTATTCACACGGGTAGTGGCGGCGGTTATTACTGGCGCGGATGGGGCGATTCCGGGTGTGCCGGTGACCGACACGATCAAGCAGGTCGCTGCCGACGGCCTGGTGGTGCACACGCCTCAGCGTGCCGAGTTGATGGCGGTGCAGACGCCGCAGGCCTTCCGTGCCGACGTGTTGCGTGCTGCCTATCTCACCGGTGACGCGGCAACCGATGATGCAGCCTTGGTGGAAGCCGGCGGCGGACGTGTGGTCGTGGTCGCGGGCGACGTGAACAATCGCAAGATCACTGATCTCGACGACCTTGCCTGGGCGCGGCGAGTTGCCAAAGAGGAGCCAACGATGAGCGTGCCAACGATTCGTGTCGGGCAGGGGTTCGACATTCACCGCTTCAGTGACGATCCTGCGCGACCGTTGGTGCTGGGTGGGGTCACGTTCGAGGGCGAGCGCGGTCTGCACGGGCACAGCGACGCCGACGCGGTGGCCCACGCGGTGACCGATGCGCTGCTGGGGGCCGCTGGATTAGGCGACATTGGCGAGCACTTTCCCGACACGCACCCGCAGTGGAAGGGCGCCGATTCGCTGATGCTGCTGCGCCACGCGGTCGCGCTCGTGCAGGAAGCGGGGTTCACGGTCGGTAACGTCGACTGTTCGGTTGTCTGCGAGACGCCGAGACTGGCGCCGCACAGGGCGACGATGCAGCAGCGGCTCAG
>JAYVVY010000102.1:0-2087 GCA_043786575.1 Ilumatobacteraceae bacterium | reverse complement strand
GCAACCACCCGCGCCTGCAGATCGCGCTGGTTGGCGGGCTGCAACGGGTCGGCCGGGTGATTCGGGAACGTGCCGTCCAGTTCGCCATACATCACCTCGAGGGTGATCTGCGGCAACCGCGCAAATACTGCAGGAACGACCAGGCCGCCCATGCCGTTCGCCGTGTCTGCGACGACGCGCAGCGGACGCAACGCCGCAACGTCGACGAATGAAACGACATGGTCGGCGAACGCTTCGAGCAGGTTGCGATGGGTGATCGAACCGCTGGTTGCGGCCTGCAGCGGAGCGCGACCGCTGAGCACATCGACGGCGACCTGCTTGACCTCGTCCAGCCCGGTGTCGACGCCGACGGGGCGGGCGCCACTGAGGCAGAACTTGACACCGTTGTAGCCGGCCGGGTTGTGCGATGCCGTGAACATCGCACCCGGAGCATCAAGCGTGCCAGCGGCGTAGTACATCAGGTCGGTGCTGGCCAGGCCCAGATCCACGACGTCGGCCCCCTGCTCCATCACGCCACGCGAGAATGCTTCCACCAGCTCGGGTCCGGAAGGCCGCATGTCGCGGGCAACCAGTACTCGGGAGGTCGAGCAGAAACGGGCGAAACCAACGCCGAGCGCATAGGCGACATCGGTATTGACTTGGTCGGGAACGGTGCCACGTACGTCATACGCCTTGACGATCTCGTCGAGCACTTTGGGGTCAGTGAGAGACATGCGGGGCTAGACGCTATCGGGCGGCGCGTCGTGGCCGAGCGTGTCGTCGTGCGACAACGCCTCGTCGGCAAGCAGCGGGTCGCTCATAGGAACCGTGTCGTCAGCAAGCAACGTGTCGGTGACCGGCACGGGGTCGTCGGCGAGCGACCAGCCATAGCTGGCGCCGCCGCGCGCATCCCACGGATCCGTCGTCATCCAGTCGCCGCCACCGGCAGACGCCTCGAAGGGATGCGGACCGCGGTGCTTCACGTCGCCGCGCACTCGCCAGAACACCAACAACGCGAACCCAAACAAGGTGAGCAGATAGGCGATGTGGTCATTCCGAGACGCCTCATAGTGGAACGAGACGTGCGTGGACGTGGGCACGACCACCATGAAGTTGGGGGCAATCCGATACGGCCCCTGTGCACCGTCGACCTGCCAGTTGGGGAAGTAGCTCATCTTCACCAGCACCGGAACGCCGATCTGCGACACATCGAAGCTGAGGCTCTGGTCGCCCATCTCGTAATTGCTGACGGTGATCGGGTCGAGGGCAACCGGCGTGATGGTGTCCGCCGGTACCACGATGTCGACCCGGCGGCCGGGTGCCATTGGCGCTGTACCGATTCGACGATCCATGTCCACCTGTATGTCAATGCGCTGCCACTCTGCGGGCCCATCGTCGGCCGGCATCGCTGCCCACTCGTCGGAGTTCTGGAACCAACTGGTGCCCAGCTCGAGGTTGCGCTCACGTTGGTCGCCACTGCGACCGTTGACCACGACCGGCTGCACTGTCAAGGGCACCACGACGTCGGTGTCCTGCACGCGATAGATATTCCAGGGGCCGCTGTGCGCAAGCAATTCCAGGTCGCTACGCGTAGCCGCCTGTGCCTTGGCTGCCTCGGTAAATATCATCAGGTACTTGATGCCCATCTTCTGCATCATCGGCACTCCGACGGCGGCGTTGTTGTCCGTATAGCGAAGTTCGCGCACCGGGTTCGAGCTTCTCTCGCTCATCGCTGCGACGGTCAAGAAGTGGTAAGGCGTGGTGCCGGAGGCCTCGAAGAACAAGCCCTCCTGGCTGGCGATACATCCATTTGTCCAGTGCGGCAGCAGCATCAGCGCCATCGTGGTGCCGTAGTCGCCATTCTTGCCGTTGTTCTCCCACATGGCGCGGCCGCAACCCAGGTTCGAATCGCTGCTCTCACCAAAGCCAGCCATCGTGTCGACCAGCGCCTTGTACTCGCCGTACGCGGGCCGGCCCTCGTAGCCGGCGAAGTTGTACCGAGTCCAGCCGTCGCTGTACGCATCGGTCTTGCCAGCGACGGCGACGTTGATGGGGTCCCACCCGCCAATGCCCCACGAGTAGGTGCTCTTGCCATCCTTGGTCGTGTA
>JAYVVY010000101.1:0-5362 GCA_043786575.1 Ilumatobacteraceae bacterium | reverse complement strand
GAGCAGCGAAGCGAATGTCTGCTCCAACGGGTCCGTGACCAAGGCGATGTTCGCCTTCTTGTTCGGGCTCAGCCAGTTGCCGAGGGCGAGACGTGAGTCCGCGTACTCTGCGCTGGTGAGGTACTTGGCGACTGCTTCGACTTCGGGCTTGTCACTGAACGCCGTGATCAGCTCGCCGCCGCCGAGCATGACCTTGGGGTCATCGGCCTTGACGGTGGGCAGGTAGAAGGCGTTGATCTGGCCGTCGGGGCCCTTGGTGGTGCCCTCCGGGAACTGGTTGCCGTAGAAGCTGGCCTGGCGGTGCATGTAGCAACCACCGTCGAGCAGCGGCAAACCGGCCTCCTGGAAGGACGTGCTGGGAATGCTCTCAGCACCACCGAGGACGAAGTCGTCGTTCTTGATGATGTCGCCAACAGCGTTGACGGCAGCAACAATCGCGGGATCGTTGAACGGGATGGTGTGAGCGACCCACTTGTCGTAGGTCTCCGCGCCAGCCGTGCGCAGCACGACGTCTTCGACCCAGTCGGTGAGGACCCAACCAGTGGCGCCGCCGGACTCAGCACCCACGCACCACGGCGTGCCGCCGTCGTCGACGATCTTCTGGCTGAGGTCGATCATTTCCTGCCAGGTGGTGGGGATGGTGTAGCCCTTGTCCTTGAACGCTGCCGGGCTGTACCACACCAGGCTCTTGATGTTGGCGCCGAACGGCGGGGCGTAGAACTTGCCGTCGACCGAGCCGAAACCGACCCAACCGGCGATGTCGTTGGCCTCTACATCGGCCTGCAGATTCGTCAGCGGCACAACCTTGCCGCCCTTGACCAGCGTGGCCAGCAGACCGGGCTGCGGCACGAACGCCAGGTCGGGTGCGTTGCCGCCCTCGACGCGGAGCTTGAGGTCATCTTCGAAGGTCGCGGAGCCCTCGTGCTTGATGTCGATACCGGTCGCATCTTCGAACGGCTTCCACGCAGCTTCGAGGCGCTCTGCCTCGACGTCGCGGATGGAGCTGAAGATGGTGACGGTCTTGCCTGCGAACGGCTTGTCGCCGCCGCTCACGCTGTTGCTGCTGCTGCTCTTGTCGTCGCCGCATGCAGCGGCGAGCAACGAGATGGTCAGCACGGCGGCCATTGTGGCCAAACGTCGTTGTGACGCCATGTGGAACTCCCCCTCAGGAAATGTCGAGTACGGGACGCACTCGACGGTATGTAAGCGCTTGCAGAATAGAACAGCAGACGGGCCGCGTCAACAGAATCTCGCAACGTTGACGAAATGTCAGCGTCTGGCCCCTTCGCGGACAGCCGTTTACGCGGGCGGCGGGCCGCAGGTGATTCGTTCGACGAGGCTCAGCTCGATCGGGTGATGCATGATCGTGCCGAAGCCCTCGAGGTGATCGAGCATCAGGCGCGCGCCGAGCCTGCCGATGTCGCGGACGGGCTGACGAATGGTGGTGAGCCCGAACGCATCGGAGGCCGGGTGATCGTCGAAGCCGATGACCGACACGTCGCGGCCGACCACCAGACCAAGTTCGCGGAGTGCATGCATGGCCCCGAAGCACATCTCATCCGACATCAGCCACACGGCCGTCGGTGGTTTTCTACGGCTCATCAACGCGTGCATTGCCTGGCGGCCGCCCTCGATCGAGAAGTCGCCGTCGACGACGAGCTGTGGTGGCAGCCGCAGGCCGGCTGCTTCCAGCGCGGCCGCAAAACCAGCAGCTCGTTCGAGTGGCACGTTGTGGACGACATCCATGTGCGCGTGGCCGCCGACAAGGCCGATGCGCCGGTGCCCAAGCTCGATGAGATGGCGTGCTGCCATTCGTGCACCCCGCTCGTTGTCGACCGAGATCGAGGTGACGGACGTCAGGCGTTCGCCGAGCACAACGGCGGGCGTGTCCAGCGCAGCAAGCTGGCTGGCGCCAAGCTCCGAGCAAAACACGTCCACCAGAATGACACCGTCGATGCGTTGCTGAAACCGTGCGTCGCCGCGAAAAATTCGTTCCCGCGCCAGCGGGTTGGCGGTGCCGATGAGAAGGTCGTAGCGGGCGTGGGCGAACACTTCCTCCACGCCGGCAACGATCTCGCTGGTGTACCAGCTCGTCAGCAAGGGAGCCAGGAGACCAACGGTTCGGGTCTGCCCCGAGGCCAGCGCGGCCGCATTCGAATTGGCGACGTACAGCAATCGCTCCGCGGCTTGCAGAACTTTCCGGCGAGTCGGCTCTGCCACGTACGCGTGGTTGCGCAGCGCTCTGCTGACGGTTGCCGTGGACACGCCAGCGGCGCGCGCGACATCATCGATGGTCGCTCTGCCTACTGTTTCGCTGCCCCCGTCGCTCATGGTTACCGGCGTGACTAACTGCCCGCGAGACGGGCAACAACGGTGGCTTCGCTGGCTACCCACGTCACACCGTCGATCACCTCGACCGCGTCGTTGGTGGACTGAAAGATGAGCTCGGCAGCCTCGAGCGCGGAGACAGCGATGGGCGCACCGGACAGGTTGCCGACGATGCGCAGCGTGCCACGACCGACGGTGATGTGGCCCGGGCCGTGTTCGATGAGCTCGAACGGTGCCTGCCAGAGCGAGGGGAACCGTTTGCGCAGGCCGAC
This sequence comes from Ilumatobacteraceae bacterium, assembly GCA_043786575.1. Lineage (GTDB taxonomy): Bacteria > Actinomycetota > Acidimicrobiia > Acidimicrobiales > Ilumatobacteraceae > UBA668. The sequence goes on along the minus strand of JAYVVY010000101.1, from coordinate 2,762 downwards.
CAGCTCTCGGTACTTCTGCCAGGTGGAGTGGGGCGAATCCACCTGAAAGTCGGCGGTGAGTTGTGCGGGCAGCGGCTCTGTGTGCAGCCACGCGACCGGTGCAGAGGTGAAGCCCTTGTCCGGGTCGGTGCTCCACGGCATCGGCCCCCGGGCCACATCGCGGCTCCACAGCCCTTCGCCGTTGCGGGCGCTCATCGGGTCTTCGACGTGCCCCAGCACTTCCGCGTCCGGCAAGCCCAACTCCTCGCCCTGATAGACGAACAGCATTCCGTCGAAGGCGCCCATCAGTGCGGTCAAGGCCAGCGTGCGGCGCAGCCCTTGCTCTCCGCCGCCGTAACGAGAGACTGCACGCGCCTGGTCATGGTTGGAGACCTCCCACGCGGCGCCACCGTTGGACTTTGCCTGGTACTCCAGCATCGTGGTGATGGTGGCGTCCGGTTCCCAGATGCTGAGGCCGACCTGTAGCACGAACGCGGCGTGCAGTGCGTTCCCGTCCTTCACGTACTCCGAAAATCTGTCGACGTCGCGGGTATCCATCTCGCCGACCAAAACCGCACCGAGGTCCGACACTGCGTCACGCCATTGTTGGAAGAGCACGGCGGTCTCGTGCCGGTGGAGATCGTAAATGTGCTGGAACGACGCGAAGACGTCCATCGGGTGCATGCCGTCATGGACCTCGCGCAGCTGTGGGTTGTCGCGCAGGGCGGGGTCCTTCGTGAGCCCGTGGGCGACGTCGATTCGAAAACCGTCGGCGCCCCGCTCGCTCCATGTACGCAAGATGGTGGCGAACTCGTCCATCACCCCTGGGTTCGCCCAGTTCAGGTCCGGCTGCTCCGGGAGGAACAGGTGGCAGTAGTACTGGCCAGATCCGCCTGGATCGAGGCTCCACGCAGGGCCGCCGAAGTGGCTGACCCAGTTGTTGGGTGGCCCACCGTTGGGCGCCGGATCTGCCCACATGTAGTACTCGCGAAACGCGCCGGTCGGGTCGGCGACTGCGCTGCGGAACCATTCGTGATCGCTGGAAGTGTGATTCGGCACGATGTCGACGAAGAGACGGAGGCCCAGTTGCTTGGCCGTCGTGGACAGATCGTGCCAATCGTCCAGCGTGCCCAGCATCGGATCGACGGCCAGATAGTCGGACACGTCGTATCCGTGATCCAGGCCGGGGCTGGCGAAGAACGGTGTGAGCCACACCACGTCGACACCCAAGGCCGCGAGATAGGGCAAGCGCTTGGTCACACCCGCCAGATCGCCGACCCCGTTGCCGTTGGTGTCTTGAAAACTGCGGACGTACACCTCGTACCCGACCGCGCCTCGCCACCAGTCCGCGCCTGACAGTCGGGGCGGTGCCACTGACTTGTTCCCGTCTGTCCCCACGACGCGGCCACTGTGTGTAAGCGCTTGCATTGACCAGACAATACACTGGTATCCGTGGCGTGGCACGGGGAGACTGCCGAGAACGGGCAGCAGAGGTCAATGCGGCGGTCCGTGCTCGCGGCGCGCATGGCCCGCCAATGGGCAACGGTCGAGCACGGCATCGCCGCGCTGTATCCCGACGGCGGCGACGCGTTGGTGGCCACGTTGCGCGAAATGGTGTCCGCATCTGTAGCCGGCCGACGCCCGGACCTGTTCGTGCGCGATCTCGAGCGCGAGGCCAACCCGGGCTGGTTTCAGTCGCCCGACCAGGTTGGTTACGTCTGCTACGCGGACAGGTTCGCAGGAACGTTGCGGGGCGTTGGCGAACGGCTGGACTACCTTTCCGAGCTGGGCGTGAGCTACCTGCACCTGATGCCGTTGCTGCGCTCGCGGGAGGGTGCCAACGACGGCGGCTATGCCGTTGCTGCGTACGACGCGGTCGAGCCACGGTTGGGCACGATGGAGGATCTTGCGGAGCTCACCGCGGCTCTGCACGGACGTGAGATGAACCTCTGTGTGGATCTTGTGGTGAACCACACTGCGGCGGAACATCGCTGGGCGGCAGCGGCTCGGGCGGGAGATGCGCGCTACCGCGATTTCTACTTGTTCTACCCCGATCGCTCGTTACCAGATCTTTTCGAGGCGACGCTGTTGGAGGTCTTTCCCACATTTGCGCCGGGCAACTTCACATGGCTGCCTGACCGCAAGGAATGGGTGTGGACTACCTTCCACGAGTTTCAGTGGGACCTGAACTGGGCCAATCCAGCGGTGTTCGAAGCGATGTTCGAAGCGATGCTGCACCTCGCCGAGCAAGGAGTGGACATGCTGCGGCTTGACGCCGCACCCTTCATGTGGAAGCGGGCGGGCACCATCTGCCAGAACCTCCCCGAGGTTCACGTCCTGCTCACCACGTTGCGGGCGCTGATGTCGGTCGCGGCGCCGGCGACCGCGTTCAAAGCGGAGGCCATCGTCGCCCCCGAAGACTTGACGCCGTACCTCGGCGCCGGCGACCCACCAAGGCACGAGTGCGATCTGGCATACAACAACCAGTTGATGGTGATGCTGTGGAGCAGCCTTGCCACTGGCGACGCGGAGATGATGGCTCATGCTTTGCGTCGGATGGGTCCGATTCCGTCGCACGCGGCGTGGGTGAACTACGTGCGCTGCCACGACGACATTGGATGGGCGATCATGCCCGCCGACGCGGCGTCTGTGGGTTGGAACCAGTTCACTCATCGAGACTTCTTGTTGCAGTTCTACTCGGGCGAATTCGCGCAATCATTCGCCACCGGTGAGGTGTTCCGGTTCAACCCGGAGACCCTCGACGGGCGAACGTCGGGGAGCGC
>JAYVVY010000100.1:0-14058 GCA_043786575.1 Ilumatobacteraceae bacterium | reverse complement strand
GGTATCGAGTCTGCCGACGAAGGCGGCGTGGTCTCGCTCGACGGTCATGCCATGCCCGGCTCCACCGATCAACGCACCACGGCCGACAAGCGCTCGATGCAAATGGTGTTCCAGAACCCCGACTCGGCGCTGAACCGCAGCTGGTCGGTTCGCCGCATTCTGATGCGCAGCGTCGAGAAGCTGACCGGCATCAAGGGCGACGAAGCCAACGCCCGTGTCGAGGCACTCGCTGCGCACCTGCGGCTCACCCCGCGCCACCTGGACCTCAAGCCACGTCAGCTCTCTGGTGGCCTCAAGCAACGCGTGGCCATTGCCCGCGCGTTCGCCGGCGATCCGCGCATCGTGGTGTGCGACGAGCCCACCAGTGCCCTCGACGTCTCGGTGCAAGCGGCCATCCTCAACCTGCTCGCCGACCTGCAGGCGGAACAGAGGACCAGCTACGTGTTCATCACGCACGACATGGGTGTGGTCCGTTACCTGGCGGATCGCATCGCGGTCATGTACCTCGGGCGTATCCAGGAGGTCGGCCCCACCGACGACGTGTTCCACGGGCCCAATCACCCGTACACAGAGGCGTTGCTGTCTGCCATTCCCAGCGTCGACGGTGAGGCCACGCATCGCATCCGCCTCGAGGGCGAGATCCCGTCGCCGGCAAACCCGCCGACTGGCTGTGTGTTCCACCCGCGCTGCCCGCGAGTGATCATGGGGGTCTGCGACGTCACCGAGCCACCCTTGCTCGAGGTCTCGCCCGGCCACGCGATGCGCTGCCACATTCCCATCGAGGAACTACGCGTCCTGCAGAGCACGCCCGTCACCATTTCATAGAGGTGGGCCCCATCCGACTGACCTGCCCGCACTGAGGACGGCGTCAGTTGTCCTCACGCCCGCATGCAGGGGCACTTGGGCGCCCAGCGCATCAGTTAGGAGGTGGGGACGAGTAGTGCGCGCGAGGGATGGGCGGCGGCTAGGCCCCTGTCGTAGGTGGCTACCTTGCCGCCGTGCGCTGCGGCCAGATGGCAGAGGTAGCTGTCGGTGACCTGTCGGTAACCGAGAACGCCAACGAGTGTCTCCTCAGAGAACGCAATGTCGTCGGGCCAGAAGCGATGGCGGGCCAGACCACCGATTCGTCGCAACGCTGGGCCAGCATCAGCAGCCGAATGCCCCTGCCGAAGAAGGTAGCGAACGAGGGCGCTTTGGGTGATAGGGCACGTAGTGAACGGTTGGTCGTGACTGGCGAGCCAGTTCCCTGCTGCTTCGTGATGAACATGATCCGGGTCGACCAGCGCGATCAGAACGTTGGCGTCGAGAAGGTATGTCATTCATCATCCACAAGACTGCGGACTTCATCGCTGCTGACAGCGTGACCGGACGCGAGCAGCGGAAAGCCGGTGCGGGCATCGATGTGTTCGACCCGAATGTGGCTGCCCATGCCGCGCTGAATGAGGTCGACCACTGCGGTGGAGAGCGTGCAACCGCGGTCTCGTGCGACAGATGTCGCGAGAGCATGGATCTCGTCGGGAAGGTCAATAGTCGTTCGCACGGAAATGACTCTACATCATCGCATCATGATGCGGCTATGCGCGCATGCGGAGGCCTTGCGGGTCCAGAACGGGTTCGTGTTGCAGGGTTGCGGGGCGGCGGCGACCGATGATCTCGATCTCGAAGCCGGTGCCATCGGTGGCCAGCTCCGCCGGGATGTAACCCAGCGCGAGCGAGACGCCGCTGTAGTGCGCGTATCCGCCACTGGTGATCCAACCGACGACTTCGTCCCCATGCCAGACCGGCTCGTCGCCGATGACATCGGCCGGGGCATCGGGGTCGACGTCGACCCTGAACATCACCAGCTTGCGCTTCGGTCCGCCGGCAGCAATCTCGGCTTCGACAGCCTCGCGACCGATGAAGTCGTGATCGAACTTCAGGACGCGGTCCATGCCTGCTTCGAGCGGTGTGTAGATCGGTCGGTACTCGCGGTACCAGGTGCCGAAGTTCTTCTCCAGGCGCATCGTGATCAGCGAGCGGAAGCCGAACAACCGCATGTCGAACTCTTGCCCGGCCTCCCAGATGAGGTCGAACAGGTAGCGCTGGTACTCCGGCTGCACCCAGATCTCGTAGCCGAGGTCGCCGGTGTAGGTCATGCGGCTGAGCCACACGGGGGCCATCCCGAGGTCGACCCTGCGGAACGCCATGAACGGGAAGTCCTTCGAGGCCAGTGAGGTGTCGGTGAGCTCTTGCAGGACGTTGCGCGCCTGGGGGCCGGCGACCGTGAGGCCGAGCATGGAGAGTGCGAGCACCTCGAAGCGGATCTGCGTGTTCTCTGGCAGGTGGGCGAGGAACCAACGGGGGTGGTGCACCTCAGCGGCTTGCGAACCGAAGAGGAAGAACTCGTCGTCGCCGATGCGCGAGACGGAGAACTCGCCTTCGATGCGCCCCTGCGGGTTCAGCATCGCGGTGAGGTTGGTGCGACCGATCTTGGGCAGCGAGTTGGTGAACAAACCCTGCAGCCACGCGGCCGCGCCGGGGCCGCTGACCTTGTACTTGGCGAAGTTCGAGGCTTCGCTGAAGCCGACGCGCTCGCGAACGGCTCGCGACTCTTCCGCCACGACCTCGAACGCGTTCGACCGGTAGAACGTGACGTCTTCCTTCGGCTCGAGGCCGGGCTTCTGGAACCACAGTGGGTGCTCGAGGCCGAAGCCCGCACCCCACACCGCGTTGTGGTCGGTGAGGCGGTCGTAGATGGGCGTCGTGTGCAGTGGGCGGGCAGCGGTGAGCTCTTCGTTGGGGAATGTGATGCGGAAGCGGCGCGAGTAGTTCTCGCGCACTTTCGCGTTGGTGTATGCCAGCGTGGCATAGTCGCCGTATCGGGCCACATCCATGCCCCAGATGTCGGCGCCGGGGTCGCCGTGCACCATCCAGTTGGCCAGTGAGAGGCCCACACCACCGCCCTGGGAGAGGCCCGCCATGACAGCGTTTGCCATCCACATGCCGCGCATACCCTTGATCGGGCCGATCAGCGGGTTGCCGTCAGGGCTGAACGTGAACGGTCCGTTCACGAACTTCTTGATGCCCGCCTTACCGACCAGCGGGAAGTGCTCGAATGCCTTTTCCAGCTCGGGGGCAATGCGGTCGAGGTCGTGGGGGAGCAGCTGGAACACGAAGTCCCACGGCGTCTCCTTCGGCGCCCACGGGCGGTTGTCCTGCTCGTACGTGCCCAGCAGGATGCTCTGCCCTTCCTGACGGGCGTAGATCTCACCGGCAAAGTCGATCATGTGCGGTAGCTCGCGACCGTGTGTCGCGTTGTATTCGATGACTTCCGGCATCGGCTCGGTCATCAGGTAGTGGTGCTCCATGGCGAGCACCGGCAGCTCGAGCCCAGCCATCCGCCCGACTTCGCGGGCCCACAGGCCGCCTGCGTTGACGACATGTTCGGCATGAATGGTGTGGTCGCGATCGGTGATCACGTCCCACGTGCCGTCCTGGCGCTGCTGTAGATCCGTCACCCACGTGTCGGTGTAGACCTCGGCGCCGCGGTTTTTCGCGCAGATCGCGTACGCGTGCGTGACGCCGTAGGGGTCGACGCTGCCCTCATCCTCGTCGTACAAGGCGCCGACGAAGAACTTCTCTTCCAGCAGCGGGTTCAGCTCCTTGGCTTCCTTCATGGAGATGATCTCCATGTGCATGCCCAGGTAGCGGCCGCGGGCCTGCGCCATGCGCAACCAGTCAAGCCGCTCGGGGGTGTCGGCCAGCTGAATGCCGCCAGGGAGGTGGATGCCGCAGTTCTGGCCGGACTCGGCCTCGATCTCCTTGTAGAGGTTGACGGTGTACTGCTGCAAACGGGCCACGTTGGGGTCGCCGTTGAGCGTGTGCATGCCACCGGCGGCGTGCCAGGTGCTGCCAGCGGTGAGCTGCTTGCGCTCCAGCAGCACGACGTCGGTCCAGCCGGCCTTGGTGAGGTGGTAGAGCACGCTGGCACCGACCACACCTCCGCCGACGACGACCACTTGTGCGGATGACTTCATTGCATTCCCCTTGTTGAAGATCGTGACATGTCGTACTCGATGACGTGTCTAGAAATCGGTTGCGACGCCGCCTTCGGCGACCCGACGGTCGACGAATGCTCGCAGTTCGGACTTGATCTCGGCGTCCATCGGCGGCGGCTCGTAGGCATCCAAGAATTGGGTAACGAGCAGCTCGACCTTTTGGTCGGCGGTCGGGCTACCGGCTTCCTGCCACGACTCGTAGTTACGCCAGTCCGAGACCAGCGGCTTGTAGAACGCGTGACGGAACCGGTCCTGAGTGTGCTGCGTGCCGAAGAAGTGGCCGCCCGGGCCGACCTCTTCGATGGTGTCGATCGCCAACGTGTCGGCGTTGACGGGCACTGGGTCCAGCATCGCGGCCACCATTGCGAGTAGGTCGGCGTCGAGCACCATTTTGCCCAGGCTGGCGTGCAGCCCGCCTTCCATCCAGCCGGCACCGTGCATCAGGAAGTTGACCCCGCCCATGATTGCGCCCCACAGCGAGAACACGCTTTCGTACGCAGCCTGCATGTCGAGCGCGTTGGCGGCGCAGACATTGCTACTGCGATAGGGAAACCCGTAGCGGCGCGCCATCTGGCCGCCGATCATCGCCGTGCGCACGTACTCGGGAGTACCGAATGCGGGGGCACCCGACTGCATGTCGACATTCGAGGTGAAGCCGCCGTACATGACGGGCGCGCCAGGGTTGATGGTCTGCACGAAGGTGATGCCGCCGAGTGCTTCCGCGTTCTGTTGTGCAACAGCGCCGGCAAGCGTGATGGGCGCCATCGCACCAGCGAGCGTGAAGGGGGTGACCACGATTGGTTGGTTGTGAGCCGCGAACTCCATCATCCCCTGCGCCATCGGCACGTCGAGGCGCAGCGGAGAGTTGGTGTTCACCACGGTGATCACGGAGGGCTCACGGTCCAGCGTCGCCATGTCGATACCGCGAGCGATGCGCACCATCTCCAGCGCGTCACGGTTGCGCTGGCGCCCAAGGCTGTAGCAATGCAGCCCCTTGTCGGTCATGGTGAGAATGTCGTAGCTGGCTTCCAGGTGCCGGATGCTGTGGTGCAGGTCGACAGGCTCGACGGGGTAGCCGCCGACGTAGTGCACGATGTTCAGCATCTGCGCCAGCTTGAGAAGGTCCTGAAAGCCCTGGCGGTCGCCGGTGCGACGGACGCCCTTGCGGTCGATGTAGTGCGGGGCGCTGGCGACCGTGCCAAACGTCATCCAGCGGCCGCCGATGCGCATGTTGTGCTCGGGGTTCCAGCTGTGCAGCGTGAACTCGCTGGGTGCCTTCGCCACCGAGGTCTCCACCAGCTCACGCGGGAAGCGGACGCGATGCGTCGACTCGTCGACTTCGGCGCCGGCATCGCGCATGATGCTGCGCGACTCGCCGTCGAGGAACTCCATGCCGATGCGTTCCAGAATCGTCAGGCTTGCCTCGTGGATGGCTTCCACCTCGTCGGCCGACAACACCTCGGTGTGATTGAACCGCATGCTGGGCTGGCGGAACGGCGCCTGGAAGGGCAGACGTGGCCCGCGCTCGGATCGTGCACGCCCACCGCGGCGCCCCTCTGAATGGGTTTTCGCTGAAGGGGTTGCGGCCTGCTCGACGGGCTCATGCTGCATCTCGGTCACGGATTTCGACACTACACGCTCCGGTGAATTCCTTGTACGGTCGTCTCAGGAATTCCGCATCGCGCGCGCTCTTCACTCAAACCTGTAACACGTAAAGCTGCGAGCCGGTACGGTCGTTCCGGTAACGTACGGTGGACCGAGCCGGGCACGCGGCCGGTGAGTACATGGAGGCGGAGTTGTCGAATGACACTTCGGAGTTAGGGACGGGAACTCCTACGAGTGTTCCGACGCGTTCCACTGAGTGGCCAACGGTTCTGTTGCTCGCATCGTTCTTTGCGCTGTGGTTGCTGGTCGTGCTGCTGCACGACTCCATCCCATGGTCGCTGCAGATCGTACTGCTGGTCCCTCTCGGCGGGCTGTGGATGTCGCTGGGTCACGAACTGCTGCACGGGCATCCGACGCGGTGGGGCTGGCTGAACACGACCATCGGGTCGATTCCGCTGTCGCTGTGGTTGCCGTTCAGCCGCTACAAGGCGCTGCACATCAAGCACCACATGTCAGACCTCACGTACCCGGAGGACGACCCCGAGTCGTTCTATGTCCCGCCTCCGTCGTGGCATCAAGCCAGCCCGTGGCACCGTCGTTACTTTCTTTTTCTCCGCACGGCTCCTGGACGTCTAACGCTCGGAGTACCGCGCGGAATCATTCGCTTCTGGCACCGTGAAACCCGCTTTGCCAGTGGGGGAGGGGTCGTCGGTCCCTGGGCTACCCATCTCGCAGCGTGCGCCGTTCTCGGGTGGTGGCTGTTCGGTGTCGTCGGTTTCAATCCGCTGGTGTACGTCGTGGGTTTCTGCCTCGGTGGTGCGTCGTGCACGCAGTTGCGCTCGTTCGTCGAGCACTGCGCCGTTGCCGACGGCACTCGCAGCGCTGTCGTCAAGGCCAGCCCGCCGATGGCACTGCTGTACCTCAACAACAACTTGCACCACACGCACCACGCCGTGCCGCAGTTGGCCTGGTACAAGATTCCGTCGGCTCATCGCGAGCTGGGGTCCGACGCGCTGGCCGACAACGGTGCCGGGTTGTACGCGGGCGGCTATCTCGAGGTGGTGCGGACGTACTTCTTCACGCCGTTCTGCCAGCCGGACCATCCGCTGTCGCCGGGCGCCCGCCCATACGGATCGCGCGGCATTTCGTGACAAATGCGCCCATGGTGGCGTCGTTGGCGATGTACCCCTTCATGCCGGTGCGGAGTGCGACGAATTCGTTGTGGAGCGTGATTCACCAGCACCTCGGTTGGGGGCCTTCTGCTCTTGAGTGGGAGGTCATGACCCCAGAGGTGTGGCATCACCCGTCGCTGCTATTGGCGCAGACGTGTGGCTGGCCGCTGGTGACTCAGCTGGCTGACGAAGTCGCCGTCGTGGGCACGTTTGACTTCGACGTGCCCGGGGCCAGGGGTGGCAGGTATCAGTCGGTATTGGTCAGTCCGCATCCCGTGACCCTCGACGAACTGCGAGCGCGACCGGATGTTGTTGCGGCGGTGAACAGCACTGAGAGTCTCTCCGGCTGGATCAGCCTGCAGAGTGAATGGGGTGGCCGACCTCCATCGATCATCGAGAGCGGCTCGCACACAGAAAGCGTTCGTGCGCTGGCCGAAGGTCATGCCGATGTGGCTTCTATCGACAGCGTGACGTGGGCCCTGATCAGCTCGTTAGAACCGCAGTTGGTCGGCGGGTTGTCCGTGGTGGGTAGTGGGCCACTGGTGCCCTGCCTGCCGGTGGTTGTGCCAATGCGGCACGAGTCACATGTCGATGCGCTGCGTGCTGCATTCACTGCAGCGGTGGCGGATCCTGCGGCCGCCGACGCGTGCGCTGCCCTTCGCATCCGGGGCTTCGTGCCCTTGGAGCTTGCCGACTACCTGCCGCTGCTGTCCCTTCTGCGCAAGCCTGACTAATCAAGTGAATGGGCGCGAACCACAGACCGGTCTGTCCGGTTTCCGCGCCCGTGGGGGCCGGGAGAGCCGGGTGTGTCTGTGTTTCGCGCCCGACCGGGTCGGGCTAGGAGGCGCCGAGGGCGCGTTCGATTGATCGGGCGCACGTGGCGACCGCGACCTTCGCGGCTGTCAGGGACTTGTCGGTCAGGCGGAACGAGGGGCCGACCACACTGACGGCTGCCAACACCTTCCCGCTGGTATCTCGCACGGGGGCAGACACGGCGGTGATGCCTGGCTCTACCGCGTCAAGTCGCACGGCGACCCCGTCGGCGTCTACTTTGCCGGCCAAGGCGGCGCCAACTGCCGAGGCGCGACGTGGCACTCGTTGGCCCAACCAACTCACATGGCGAACTGCATGTGAGCCAGGGTGGCTCGCGACGTACACCGCGTTGCGGCTGTCGGCCGCCTCGGCAAGATACGCAGACTCGCCGGTCGTGGTCGCCAGGGTGAGCAACGCTGCATCCGCCAGGCGGGGAAGTGTTGCCGTCGATGCCAAGGTCCGCGCAATGCGCAGCAGCTCTGAGCCTGGCACGTACCGGCCTTCCACGTTGCGGCTCGCAAACCCGGCCATCTCCAGTGACCGCAGCTGACGAAGAGCGGTGCTGGGGGAGAGATCGACCGCCCGGGCGGCATCGGCCAGGGCGATACCAGTGGCATGATCGGCAACTACTCGCAGCAACGCCAAACCGCGATCCGTAGCTCTGGGTTGCGACGCTGAGGAGGCTTGCGGCATGTTGCGCAGTATGACATGCTCTTGCACACAATGAAAGGTTGTTGCGCACGATGAACTCACCTGCTGACATCTTGTTGGGAAGCCACGGGGTCGGCTTGGCCGATGTCGTTGGTGTCGCTCGCGCCGGCACTCGCGCACAGCTTGCACCTGAGGCACGGACCGCTATGAGCCGCTCAGCGGCACTCATCGACGGGTTCGTCTCCAACAGCGCGCCGGTCTACGGCGTTACCACGGGCTTCGGCTCGTTGGCCAGCACGGTGATCCCGGCTGAGCGCACCGCTGAGCTGCAGGTGGCACTCGTCCGCTCGCACGCCGCCGGCATGGGCGACACGGTTGAGATCGAAGTCGTACGGGCCATGCTCTTCCTGCGTGCTCGCAGCCTGGCGATGGCGTACTCCGGTGCTCGTCCCGAGATCGTCGACTTACAGCTCGCATTACTCAACGCTGACATCACGCCGGTCGTCCGGGAGCACGGTTCGCTCGGCGCCAGTGGTGACCTTGCACCGCTCAGCCATTGCGCATTGGCAGTCATCGGCGAAGGCGAGGTGTGGGCAGGTGGCGATGCTGAACCAACGGCCGCCGCGCTGCAGAGGGCCGGTCTCACCCCGATTCAGCTGCGGGCCAAGGAGGGCCTCGCACTCATCAATGGCACCGACGGCATCCTGGGCATGCTGTGTCTTGCACTGCACGACCTCGGCGAACTCGCCCGTCTGGCCGACCTGACAGCAGCCATGACCGTCGAAGGCGTCCTGGGCACGGATCGAGCATTCTCGGCTGAACTGCAAGCGTTGCGCCCGCAGGTTGGCCAGGCCGTCAGTGCCCGCAACATCACACGGATACTTGCCGGCTCGCCGATCGTCGCCAGCCACCGCGAAGGTGACTCGCGGGTACAGGATGCGTACTCGCTGCGCTGCACCCCGCAGGTGCACGGCGCCGCACTGGACACGATGGCCCACGCCCGCACCATCGCCGAGCGCGAACTGCAGTCGGCCATCGACAATCCGATGATCCTGCCCGACGGCCGCGTCGAGAGCTGTGGCAACTTTCACGGCGCCCCAGTTGGGTTCGTGTGCGACTTCCTCGCGATCGCCTCCAGCGAACTGTCGGCAATCGCCGAGCGTCGAACTGATCGAATGCTCGACGTCGCTCGCTCACACGGGCTGCCGCCGTTCCTTTCGCCCGACGCCGGCGTCAACAGCGGGATGATGATTGCCCACTACACGCAAGTCTCGATGGCCCTCGAGAACCAACGCCTCGCAGTTCCGGCCAGTACGCAGAGCATGCCCACCAGCGCCATGCAGGAAGACCACGTGTCGAATGGCTGGGCCGCGGCCCGCAAGTTGCGTCGCTCGGTCGCCAACCTGCGCCGAGTCCTCGCCGTCGAGCTCGTGTGCGCCGCCGCGGCCATTGACCTGCGCGGTCCGCTACAGCCGTCAGCGGGCACAGGGGCCGCGCTGCAAGTGTTGAGGGACAAGGTCGCCGGCCCCGGCCCCGACCGCTGGCTGTCACCCGATCTCAGATCCGCTGAACTACTGCTCGCCGATGGCAGCGTTCTCGTCGCGGTCGAAACCGCTGTCGGCCCCTTGGAGGTGTTGTGATGTCTGGTCCTCGCCCGGTACGCGCTGCTCGCGGTACCGACTTGAACTGTCTTGGTTGGCCGCAGGAGGCCGTGTATCGAATGATGCACAACAACCTCGACCCGGAGGTAGCCGAGCGCCCCGACGACCTGGTTGTCTACGGCGGCACGGGTCGCGCTGCGCGCAGCTGGGACGCATTCGACGCAATGGCGCGCACGCTGAGAACCCTCAAGGCAGATGAGACGATGCTGGTCCAGTCCGGCAAACCGGTCGGCGTGTTCCGCACGCACGAGTGGGCGCCGCGCGTGCTGCTGGCCAACAGCAACCTGGTGCCCGAGTGGGGGAACTGGGACGAGTTCCGTCGCCTGGAGGACATGGGCCTGACGATGTACGGCCAGATGACGGCTGGCTCGTGGATCTACATCGGTACGCAGGGAATCCTGCAGGGCACGTACGAGTGCTTCTCCGAAATCGCCCGGCGCAAGTTCAACGGCACGCTCGCCGGCACCATCACTCTCACCGCCGGGTTGGGTGGAATGGGCGGCGCCCAGCCGCTGTCGGTCACCATGAACGACGGCGTGGCACTGTGCATCGACGTGGAAGCGTGGCGCGTGCAGCGTCGCCTCGAGCACCGCTACCTCGACGAGATCGCGGACTCACTGGAAGATGCGGTCGCTCGTTGCATCCGTGCCCGAGACGAGCGTCGTCCGCTCTCGGTGGGCCTGGTCGGCAACGCTGCCGAAGTCGTGCAGCAGCTGCTGGACATGGACTTCCCGGCCGACATCGTCACCGACCAGACCAGCGCCCACGACCCGCTCAGCTACGTGCCGGTTGACCTGACACCCGAGGCCACCGCTGAGATGGCACGTACCAACCCGCAGGAGCTGATCCGCCGCAGCCGCGAGAGCATGGCAATGCACTGCCGCGCGATGGTCGGCTTCATGGACCGCGGCAGCGAGGTCTTCGACTACGGCAACAGCCTGCGTGCGGAAGCCCGGCTGGGCGGCTTCGACCGCGCATTCGACTATCCCGGCTTCACGCCCGCGTACATCCGCCCGCTGTTCTGCGAGGGCAAGGGTCCGTTCCGCTGGGTCGCGCTCAGCGGCGACCCGGCCGACATTGCCGCCACCGACAAGGCTGTGCTGGAAGAGTTCCCCGACGACGAAGGCCTTCACCGCTGGATCCGTATGGCCGGCGAGCGGGTTGCGTTCCAGGGTCTGCCGGCACGCATCTGCTGGCTGGGCTACGGCGAGCGCTATCGCCTGGGCCTGCGGTTCAACGAGATGGTGCGTAGCGGCGAGCTGAAGGCGCCGATCGTGATCGGTCGCGACCACCTCGACTCTGGCTCTGTTGCGTCGCCGTACCGCGAGACTGAATCGATGATGGACGGCAGTGATGCAATCGCTGACTGGCCGTTGCTCAACGCGCTGGTCAACACCTCCAGCGGCGCCACGTGGGTCAGCATCCATCACGGTGGAGGCGTCGGCATTGGCCGCAGCATTCACGCCGGCATGGTTGCGTTGGCCGATGGCACTGCGCTCGCAGACGAGAAGCTGGAGCGGGTGCTCACCACCGACCCCGGTATGGGCGTCATCCGCCACGCCGACGCCGGCTACCAGCGGGCTATCGATGTGGCCGAAGAGCGTGGCGTCCGCATTCCCATGCGCGAGGGTTGAGGCGTGCCGGTCCGCGACATTCTCCACGTTGGAAACCCACTGCTGCGCGAGCGGTCGCGCGAGGTGACTCATGAAGAGCTGGCGTCGCCGGAGATGCAGCAACTGATCGACGACCTGATCGACACGATGCACGCCGCCAACGGTGCAGGCATTGCAGCTCCGCAGGTGGGCGAGCTGGTTCGGATTGCCACCATCGAGGTCACCGAGAACCCGCGCTACCCGTACAAGCCGCGCATCCCGCTCACCATTGTCGTCAACCCGATCATCGAGCCGCTCGACGACGAGTTGGTGGAGGTCAACGAAGGCTGTCTGTCAGTGCCAAACATGCGCGGCAACGTGATGCGCAATGTCAACGTGCGCGTTCGCTGGTGGGACCGTGATGGTGTGGAGCACGACGAGATTCGCCGCGGCCTCACTGCCGGCACCTTCCAACACGAGTGTGATCACCTCGATGGGTTGCTGTTCCTCGACCGGGTGCACGACACGCGCAGCCTGACCACATGGGAGCAGTTCGAACGTTTTCATCGCGCGGAGTTCATCGAGCGGATCACCGCCTTCGTCGCTCGGGTCGGGTCCTGAGTGACATCGTTCTGGTGTGAACTCGCGTGGTTGGGCGGGGATACGGCGACGGCCGATGTGCTGGTCACGATTGTCGGCGATCGCATCACGGAGGTGGTTGTCGGTATTGCCTGCCCGCCGGATGCGACTCGGCTCAGAGGACTGACGCTGCCAGGGATGGCGAACGCTCACAGTCACGCGTTTCATCGAGCTCTTCGTGGACGAACCCAGGTTGGGACGGGTTCTTTCTGGACCTGGCGTGACCAGATGTATACGGCCGCCCAGCGGCTGGACCCGGACTCGTACTTCCGCCTTGCACGCGCCGTCTACGGCGAGATGGCGATGGCCGGCATCACCTGCGTCGGCGAGTTTCACTACCTGCACCACGGGCCCGGCGGCGTGCCGTATACGGACCCGAACGCGATGGGTGCGGCACTGGTTGCTGCGGCCGGCGAGGCTGGCATTCGGATCACTTTGCTGGACACCTGCTACCTACACGGCGGTATCGGTGTGGGGCCCAACGAGACGCAGCAGCGCTTCAGCGATCGCGACGCGCTGTCGTGGGCAGCGCGGGCGTCCGCCACCAACTCGCTCGAGTTCGCAGGCGCAAAGATCGGCGCAGCAATTCACTCTGTCCGCGCAGTCGACCCCGCCACCATCGAAGTTGTGGCTGCGTGGGCCGCCGCCCGGGATGCGCCACTGCACGCGCATGTGTCGGAGCAGAAGGCCGAAAACCAGCAGTGCATCGACGCCTACGGCCTGACGCCGACAGCGCTGCTCGGGGAGCGCGGCGCGCTCGGCCCGCGGTTCACGGCTGTACACGCGACCCACCTCGCCGGCTCGGACATCGGGCTGTACGGCATTCATGGCTGCACGATCTGCATGTGTCCCACGACCGAACGCGATCTCGCAGATGGCATCGGCCCGGCGATGGCACTGCGCGACGCGGGCGCCCGGCTCTCGCTGGGCACCGACTCGCATGCGGTGATCGACATGTTCGAAGAGGCCCGCGCTGTCGAGCTGGATGAACGTTTGGCCGCGCAGGTGCGCGGCAGCCACGACGCGCCATCACTGATGCGGGCAGCGACGGTGCACGGCCACGACAGTCTCGGTTGGGCCGATGCCGGCCACATCGAGGTGGGCATGTTGGCCGACCTTGTCTCCATGCGAATGGACAGCGTCCGCACCGCTGGCAGCTCCGCCACCACCGCCGTTGAGTCCGCCGTCTTTGCCGCCAGCGCTGCCGATGTGCACCATGTGGTGGTGGGAGGAGTTGTCATTGTCAGCGACGGGCGCCATCAGCGGATGGACGTCGCCGGCGAACTGACATCATCGATTCGAGAAGTGATGGGGGAGCGATGAGCCCGCCGACCACTGTCCTTGACAACATTGGGCTATTGGTCAGCAACGATCCTTCACTGGGCGATGGCGAACTGGGACTCCTCCGGAACGCGTCCGTCGTCTTTGCTGGCGAGCACGTGCTCGCGGTCGGCCCTGCCGGTCAGACAGCCGACACTCGCATCGACGCGGGTGGCGCGTGTGTCATCCCCGGCTTCGTCGACAGCCACACGCATCTCGTGTTTGCAGGCGACCGCGGCGACGAGTTCGCCGCGCGCATGGCGGGTCGGCCGTACGAGGCTGGTGGCATTCGCACCTCGGTGGCTGCCACTCGCGCCGCCTCCGACGAGCAGTTGGCCGTGCTCACCGATGCTCGACGGACCGAGGCCCGGCGTGCCGGTATTACGACCCTTGAGATCAAGTCCGGTTACGGGCTCGATGCGCACCACGAGGCGCGCTGCCTGCAGGTGGGCCAGCAGTTCACCGCCGATACCACCTTCCTCGGTGCGCACGTCGTGCCGCCCGAGTTCGAGGGCCGCACCGATGACTACGTGCACCACGTGTGCACCGACATGCTGGCCGCAGCCGC
>JAYVVY010000099.1:0-3225 GCA_043786575.1 Ilumatobacteraceae bacterium | reverse complement strand
GGAAGCTGACGCTACGGTGGTGGAATGAGCGAAATTCTGGAAGTCGATCTTCTTGCGTTCGAGAATGGCAGCGCAACGCAACGACGAGCGGTCGTCGATGGTGTGCGTCGCAGCCTGGCCACCGGGTTCGTGTACACCCTGCACGACCTCTCCGAGGACATGTTGGACACTGCCTACGGAATGTTGAAGGAGTTCTTCGAGCACCCGCAGGAAACGAAGCTGGCCTTCGTCGCCCCCGACTCCCATGGCCAGACCGGCTACACCGGCCTGTTGGTGGAGACCGCTGCCAGCAGCGATGTGCCCGACTGGAAAGAGATGCTCAACTGGGGGCTCACCCTCCCAGAAGGGCACCCATTGCGTACCCGCTATCCGCACCGCTACGGCCCGCAGGTCCTGCCCGAGGCCGCCGTGCCCGGCATCACTGAAGTGCTCAACACGTTTCATCGCAAAGTGGAAGACATCCAGCGTCGGTTCCTCCGCGTCATTGCCGAAGGCCTCGGCTGTCACCCGTCGTTCTTCGACGAGATGACGACCAACGGCGCCACTCTCACCCGTGCTATCCGCTACCCCGCGATGCAGCAGGCGCCCGACGGTGGCGGCGCTGGGCACGTGTGGGCCGGTGCGCATGGCGATATCAACCTGATCACAGCGCTGCCACGTTCCACCGCTCCTGGCCTGCAGGTCTTGGTCGACGGGGAGTGGGTGGATGCAGTGGCTCCTGGCGGTCAGGTCATCATCAACACCGGCATGATGCTGGAACGGCTGACCAACGGCGTCATCCGCACCGGCGTCCATCGCGTGGTCGCAGCTCCTGGCTACACCGGCGAGCGTTACAGCGTGGTGCAGTTCGCGCACCCCACGCCGTGGACGTTGCTCAACCCGCTGTCGGTATGCATCACACAGGAGAACCCGCAGCGCTTCTCTGGCATGGTCAGCGCCGATGCGCTCGACCTGGTGTTGTACGAGATCAACCTGGTGGAGTCGGCGCGCCGCGTCGGCTGACACATGGCCGAGCCCTCTGGTATCGATTCGGCGGCCGTCGTTGACGCGAGAGACGTTGAGCTGACCGGTGCTGCGGCCGCGCCGAAGCCGCGGTTACCCGATGTGGTACTCGCCATCGATATCGGCGGCACAAAGATGGGCGTCGGGTTGATGACCATGCAGGGAGAACTCATCGACCGCGACAAGGTCGATGTCAACCACGATCTCAGCGCTGAGGCGCTCTTCGCCTCCCTCAACGATGTGATCGAGACGCAAACGGCGCGGGCTCGCGAACATCACCGCATGCGCATCGTCGCAGTCGGCGTGGGCAGCGCGGGCCCCACCACGCCGAACGTGGAGACGATCTCGCCGCTGAACATTCACTCGTGGCGCAACTTCCCGCTTCGTGAGCGATTGGTAGCGGCTACTCGTCTGCCTGTCTACGGCGACCTCGATGCGAAGGCACTCGCGCTTGCCGAAGGTTGGCTGGGCGCAGCGCAGGGCAAACAGAGTTTTCTGGCGATGGTGGTCAGTACCGGCGTCGGCGGGGGCATCGTGCTGAACGGCCAACTGCTTGATGGTGGCACCGGCAACGCGGGCCATGTCGGGCACATCATCGTCGAGCCAAACGGTCGTCGCTGCCCGTGCGGCTCACGCGGGTGCTTGGAAGCAGAGGCTTCGGGTGCTGCCATCGAATCGATTACCGGCCGCCCGCCCACCGAGCCCACGTACGAGATCATGCAGCGAACCGGCCGATTGGTGGGTCGCGCATGTGCCTCGGTGTGCAATGTCCTCGATCTCGACTTTGTGGTGGTCGGCGGGTCAGTTGCGCTGGGCTTCGGTGCCACCTTCTTCAACTCTGCGCAGGAAGCACTCGATGAGCACACCAAGCTCTCCTTCTCGCGGGGGGCCCGAATCACACCGGTGCGTCTTGGCGATCGCGGCCCCCTCGTCGGTGCCGGCGCTGTCGCTGTTCGGGGCATCCACCGCTCACGGCGAGCGCGGCCAACCGCCTGACCTCGGCGTAGGCTTCTCACACTTCGGCGAGGGGGTTCTCACGTGACAAAGATTCGCAGCACAGATAGTTCTCACATCGACGACCGACGCGGTCAGAGTGGTGGTAGCAGGGGTGGAAGCGGCGGCTTCCCGTTCCAGATTCCGGGTATGGGTGGCAGCGGCGGTGGCGGTATGCCCGGCCTTCCCGGCGGCCTCAAGGCCGGCGGCGGTCTGATCGGCATTCTCGTGCTGCTGGCAGCAATGTTCCTGCCCAAGTTGTTGAGTGCTGGCGGCACCTCGCAGGCGGCGACGCTGCCCGCCCAATCCACGGGGTCCAGCGCGGCAGGCTGTGTCACCGATCTGGAGCAGATCGTGTGCGGCGTCACCAACGACGTGCAGACCTACTGGACTACGGCACTGCCGAAGTTCTTCGGCAAAGACTATGAGGTCACCGACACCGTGTGGTTTACCGGTGGTGCGAGTACCGGCTGCGGCCAGGCCAGCAGTGAAACCGGGCCGTTCTACTGCCCGGCCGACAACCTCGTGTACATCGATCTTGAGTTCATGCAGCAGCTGGAAAACCAGTTGATTGGCACGACGAGCGACTTGGCCGAGCAGTACATCCTCGCCCACGAGTACGGCCACCACGTGCAGAACCTGTTGGGCACCAACGAACAGGTACAGCAGGCATCGCAGAACGACCCGACCCGCGCCAACCAATACTCGGTGGCACTGGAGCTGCAGGCAGATTGCTTTGCCGGCGCGTGGGTTGGCGACGCTAATGCGCGTGGCCTGCTGGACAACGCGCAGGAGATCCAGGAAGCCATCAACGCCGCAGAGGGCGTTGGCGACGACCGCATTCAGCAGCGCACGCAGGGCCGTATCGACCCCGAGAGCTGGACGCACGGCTCGGCCGAACAGCGCAAGACGTGGTTCATGACCGGCTTCAACAGCCAGGACCCAACTCAATGCGACACCCTCAAAGAGGTTCTGTAGTCCGTCGCGTTCTGAGCCGCATCACTGGCTGAATTTGCGGTACACCCACTCCAGTGGGCCAATGCCCCAACGGCGCTGAATGATTGTCGCCGCTGCCACCGCACACACCCAATACATGGTCGCGAACAGCAGCGCAGTGCCCAGGCCGCCAGGCCGTACCCACCGCAGCGTGTGGACCAGCAGGTTGAAGACCAACACATGGCCGACGTACAAGGTCAGCGTCGTGCGCCCGGTGGCAGCCAGCACGTTTGT
>JAYVVY010000098.1:0-1844 GCA_043786575.1 Ilumatobacteraceae bacterium | reverse complement strand
TGGGAGAGCTACCCCGAATACCTCGACGTGCTCGAGCAGCTACCGCGTGTGATGGACATCGGTTCCTCGATCGCACATGGCCCGTTGCGCGCCTACGTGATGGGCCAACGCGGTGGCGCCAACGACGAGCCAACCGAGGCCGAGATTGTTGAGATGTCGCGACTGGTCGAGGAAGCGTTGCGTGCCGGCGCGTTCGGCTTCACCACATCGCGCACGCCGATTCACAGGGCGAAGGACGGCGAGTTGGTGCCTGGCACCAACGCCGACGAGCACGAGCTATTGGGCATCGCCGCAGCAATTGCGCGGGTTGGGCATGGCGTGTTTGGGTTTGCGCCCGATCACGCGCTGGTGCCGGTGCAGGAATGGCCATGGATGCGCAAGGTCGCTGCGCTCACCGGGCAGCCGATCTGCGTGAACCTCAACCAGTCGGACAAGGCGCCCGAAGTGTGGCGTGAGGTGCTGCGGCTGCTCGATCAGGCGCACGCCGACGGGCTGCCCATCATCGCCCAGGTGGCTGGCCGCAGCATTGGCATTCTTTACTGCTTGCAGGGTTCGGTGCACCCGCTGCTGTTCCACCCTGCGTATCAGGAGATCTCCTCGCTGCCGCTGGCGGCGCAACTGGTCGCGCTCGCCGAGCCGGAGCGGCGACGTCGGATCATCGAAGAGATTCCTGAGGACGGCGGCTTCTTCCAGTCGGCAGTACTCAATGGGCTCGGTCGCATCTGGCTGGTCGATGACGAGAACATCGACTACGAGCCCGCCGCGGTCGACAGCGTTGCCGCGGTTGCGACGCGTGCAGGCGTACCTCCGATGCAGCTGGTACTCGATCAACTGATTGCACGGGATGGCAACGGCATGTTGTACGCACCGTTCTTCAACTACACGTATGGCGACCTGTCGTTCACCGAGGCCGTGACGCGTCACCCGCACACGCGCATGGGCCTGTCCGACGGAGGCGCGCACTGCGGCGCAATCTGCGACGGCGGTATGCCCACGTTCATGCTCACCCACTGGACGCGCGACCGCACGCGTGGAGAGAAGCTGCCGTTGGAATACATGGTGCGCCGTCAAACGTCGCAGACTGCCGAGCTCTACGGCATCACCGACCGTGGCGTGGTAGCGCCGGGCATGCGGGCCGACCTCAACCTGATCGACTATGAACGACTGGGCTTCGACGTACCACGCATGGCCTACGACCTGCCCGCCGGCGGCCGGCGCATCGTGCAGAAAGCCCGCGGCTACGTGGGCACGTGGGTAGCCGGCGTGCGCACCGTGGCCAACGACGAGTTCACCGGCGCCACCCCCGGCAAGCTTCTGAGAGCCGGCCGCTAGACGGTCCCGGATGCCGACGCGCGGAGATGTGTTCCCGAGTCCGGCCTTGAAAGTATCCTGTCACACCTCTTGAGTACTGTTGTTCGTATGGACTGGGGGGGGTCATTCGGCCGTTGATTTCGGGCACAGTGCTGTCCGACGTTGCGGTCTGTCGCGCCGAACTGGCCGCAATCGGTGTCATGCGCGGGTTACTCGACGCACGTGAGGTCGAGGTCGTTCGCCGTCTTGACGACCTCACCGCCTCGGATACGTCGTTGTTTCCCCAGGATGTGGTCGCGAAGGCTTCGAAGTCATCGCTGATGCATGCCGAACGGTTGCGCGAAGGCCACACACGCGAGGGCAGCATCATCGACATCGGACTCGGGGGCTTTGGGCTACCCGTAGAAACAATCCGACGCTGGGCATGCATCGGATCAATCACGCCCGTGGTCGTATCCGCAGACGGCATACGGCTGCTGCTCGGGCGCGAGACACGAATCGCCAACCGAGCCCAACGCCGGGCACTACGAGTC
>JAYVVY010000097.1:0-3088 GCA_043786575.1 Ilumatobacteraceae bacterium | reverse complement strand
GCCAGGCTCAGCTCGCTGCCGGTGACGTTGTTGAACACCCACCCGGTTTCACGCACCACGTCATCGGCCGAGTGCTCGTTCTCGGAGGCGGTACCTGCGGCCTTCCAGGGCACATGCTGTCTGCGGCGCGTCATGAGGGCACCAGTGTGGCAGGCCGCCGCCCTTCAGTGCGGCGCACCCGATAGACATCGGTCACTTTCGTTCGGGAAGAGGCCCCGAGTAGGGCTGGCCGGAGTCCAAACCGAAGGCGGTGTGCAGCGCACGCGCCGCACGTTCGAGATCGGCAGCATTGGTGACCACGCTGATGCGGATCGTGCTGGTGCTGATCATCTGGATGTTCACGCTTTCGTCGGCCAGCGTGCGGAACATCTTGGCGGCGATACCGGGGCTGGTCTTCATGCCGGCGCCAACCAGGCTGAGCTTGGCGATGTTGGCATCGTGCTCCACGCCTGCGGCACCGATCTCCGCGGCCACGCGGGCCACGATCGCCTCGGCTGTCGCGAAGTCGGCCTTGGGCATCGTGAAGCTGATGTCGGTGGTGCCGTCGTGACTGGTGTTCTGCACGATCATGTCGACGTTGACGTTGGCGGCGGCCAGCGGCTCGAACAGCGCAGCCGAGATACCCGGCCGGTCGGGCACCGCGACGACGGTCACCTTCGCTTCGCTGACATCGGTGACGACGCCGGAAATGATGGGGTCTTCCATGTTGGGCTCCTGTGACGTGACCCACGTGCCGTGCTCCCAGGTGAAAGCGGAACGGACATGGATGGGAACATTGTGATTGCGGGCGAACTCAACGCTGCGCAGCGCCAGCACCTTGCTGCCGGCGCCGGCCATCTCGAGCATCTCGTCGAAGTTGACGTGAGCCAGCTTGCGCGCCTGAGGCACGATGCGCGGGTCGGCGGTGAACACGCCGGTGACGTCGGTGTAGATCTCACAGCTGTCGGCATTCAGCGAGGCGGCCAACGCAACCGCTGTGGTGTCGCTACCTCCGCGACCCAGCGAGGTGATTTCCTTTTCGGTACTGATGCCCTGAAAGCCGGCGACCACGCAGACCTTGCCCTCGCCGAGCGCCTCGCGCACACGGTCGCCCTTGACCTCGATGATCTTGGCCTTGCCGTGGGCAGTATCGGTGACGATGCCGGCCTGGCTACCGGTGAAACTCTTCGCCTCTATCCCCAAGTCGGCCAGCGCCATGCAGATCAACGCCATGCTGATGCGCTCGCCGGTGGTGATCAACATGTCCAGTTCGCGACCGGGCTGCGTGCTCGAGACGTCGTTGGCCAGCTTGATCAGGTTGTCGGTGGACTTGCCCATTGCGCTGGGCACGACGATGACGTCGTTGCCATGTCGCTTGGTGAACGCAATGTTCTCGGCGACAGCACGAATGCGGTCGGGGTCGGCGACGGACGTACCGCCGTACTTCTGCACAATCAGGGCCACGGGTAAGAAAGGCTAGCGAGGCAAGTACCACGATGACTGCTGGATATGGTCACGGGGTGCTGCAGCGTGCCCTCGACGAGACCTTTCCTCCGGAAGTTCGGTCCGGCATCACCAGCCTCACCCTGGCGCGCACCATGGCGAACGGTTGCTTTCGCTTCGCAGTGCCGTTCCTGGCCACCATCGCTCGCGGCAACGGGACCACGCTTGCCGGCATCGGCGTTGCCGTTGCGATCAGCGAACTCGCCGGGCTGCTGTCCCCGTTGAACGGGGAGATCGTCGAGCGCATTCACCGGCGAACGGCGATGGTGGTCGGTCTCACCGGCGTCGCTATCGGGGCCACCGTTGCGGCCAGCAGCGTTCACCCCGCGATGTTCGCTGCCGCGCTGATCCTCATCGCGCAGAGCAAGATGATGTTCGATCTCGGCCTGGGGGCATGGACCAGCGACCGCGTGCCCTATGCCCAGCGCAGCCGGGTGATGGGCATCACCGAAACTTCATGGGCACTCGGCCTTCTTCTGGGAGTAACCGTCATGGGCCTGGTGACCGCGGCCACCAACTGGCGGTGGGGCTACGGCCTCGGTGCGGCCGGCGTGCTGTGCATGGCCGGCGTGATCTCCAAATCGATCGCACCCGACGCCGGCCCGCACACCCGTGCCGGCCGAACCGCTCGTGCACCGATCGTGGTGCGCGAGGTCGCCGTGCTGATGTTGGCGATGTTCTGCCTGATGGCCTCCAGCCAGGTGCTCTTCGTGACGCTGGGCAGCTGGCTGGACGATTCGTTCAACTTCACACCCGCCATGCTCAGTGCGGTCGCCTTCGGAATGGGGTTCGCCGAGCTCACCTCGTCGATCACGTCGGCTCGCAACACCGACCGCTGGGGCAAGGAGCGCAGCGCAGCCGCGGGCGCGTTGATCATGATTCCCGCGGGCATTGGTCTCGCTGTGTGGCACGACCACCTGCTCATCGCGCTGCCGCTCTTGGTGATTGCGATCGCTTCGTTCGAGTTCGGCGTTGTGAGCGGCATTCCGCTGGGCACGGCGGTGGTGGCGGGCTCACCCGCTCGCGGTATGGCCCTCATGTTCACCGCCGGCACGCTCGGTCGAGCTGCCTCCAGCATTCCGGCGACTCGCCTCTACGAAAGTCGCGGCATCGCTTGGCCGGCAATCATGTGCGCGGTCCTGGCCACCGGCGCAGCCACAGCGTTCCTCAGGCTCGATCGCCGCCGCGCCATCCAACTCGCGCGATGCTTCGGCCCCGAACTTTGAATTCAATGGTCGCTACGTAGCCAACGGTGAATTCACGATTCGCAGCTCTGCCCGACCGTTCAGCCGCGGTAGGCGTTGGTGATGGGGAGGCGGCGGTCTTTGCCGAAGGCCTTCGCGCTCACACGCACGCCTGGCGGGCATTGACGACGCTTGTATTCGTTGAGGTCGACGAGACGGGTAATGCGACGCACGATGGCTTCGTCGTGACCCATCTCGATGATCTCCGCAGCCGTGCGGTCTTCCTCCACGTACAGCGCCAGGATCGGGTCGAGTACTTCGTACGGCGGAAGGCTTTGGTCGTCGCGCTGGTCCGGGCGTAGCTCGGCCGACGGCGGCTTGGTGATCACATGTTCGTTGATGGTCTCGCGACCGTCGCGCCG
>JAYVVY010000096.1:0-1946 GCA_043786575.1 Ilumatobacteraceae bacterium | reverse complement strand
CACGCGCTGCACGCTGGGTTCGTCGCGCTGTTCGGTGAGCACAGAGTGGTCGCGCTTGGCGTTGCTGGGTAGCTCGACGGCGATGAACGCATCGCCCAGCAGGGTGCGCAGCGTCTCGAAGCGGTTACCCACCAGCGCGTCGCCGGTGTAGCGCAGGCCCAATACCTGGCAGCCTTCCGCGGCTCGGCGGGCCACGGCGAGCGCATCGTCGGGCGACAGGTTGACGTCGTTCGCGCGAGCGGCCGTCTTCTTGCCGATGCCCAGCACGAAGGGCATCGACGGCTGACTGAGCACGGGCGCAATCATGATGTCGTCGACCATCATCCCCAGCGCAAAGCCCCCGCTGAAGCACATGCCCAGCGCGCCCACGCCTGGGCCGCCGACCTCGTTGTGCAGGTTGCGGGCGAGTGCGCGCAGGAAGGCGATGATCGGCGACGTCTGGTTCAACGCCATGTTGCTGAACTCGCGGGCGACGCACACTTTCGCCATGGACTGGAACATGTACCCGTTGGACATGTCGCGGCCGGGCTCGCCGACCAGCGACGGCATGACGACGGTGAAGCCAGCAGCAACCACCTCATTGGCAAAGTCGGTGACCTTCGGCGTGATGCCCGGGATCTCGTGAATGATGACGACACCCGGGCCGGTTCCGCGGCGGTAGACCTCGCGCTCGAACCCGGCCGCCGCGAATGTCGACTTCTCCCAGCCCTCCAATGCCTTGGCGGTGCTGTTCTCGGTCATGGCAGGTTCCTCATTGCTTCCAGGGCACGAACGGCCAGGCCTTCGGTACCGAGCTTGAACGTCTCGAACTCAACGCCCTCTTGCGCGCCCATCGCGCCGTGCAGGTAGCGGGCGTACACACCCTCGCTGATCACCGCGAGGCGCCAGCAGCTGAACGCCACGTAGTAGCCAATGCCGCTGAGGTCGCGCCCCGTACGCAACGCGTACCGATGCAACAGATCCTCATAGGTGAGGAAGCCGCCGGCCGGCGTTGGGTCATTGGCCCTCGAGGTAGCGACGTCCCCGTTGAACCAATACACACCTAAGTAGCCAACGTCGGCTAGAGGGTCGCCCAGTGTGCACAGCTCCCAATCCAGCACAGCCGCAATTCGCCCGGTCTCGAGGTTGGTGAGGCAGTTGCCAAAGCGATAGTCGCCGTGCGCGATCGAGACACCCCGCTGCTCGGGCAGGCGCTCGCCCAGTAGGCGTGCGACCTCATCGATCGCGGGTAGTTCGCGGGTCTGCGACCCAGCCCACTGCGTACTCCATCGCTTCACCTGGCGCGCCACGTACCCCTCGCGCTTCGCCAGGTCACCCAGGCCGACTTCGTCGACGTCGACCGCATGCAGGTCGGCCAAGACATCAATCAGGTGCTCGCTCGCGCGCACCCGCAACTCGGTGCTCAATGGGGCCGCGCGCTCGGGGCTGTCCAGCACCGTGCCCTCGACGTAACCCATGACGTAGAAGGGCTCGCCGTTGACAGCCTCATCGGTGCAGAGCCCCAGTGCTGGCGGCACCGGCACGTTGGTCTGCCCGACTGCCGCGATGATGCGGAACTCGCGGGCCATGTCGTGCGCCGTCGCCAGCACATGGCCCAGGGGCGGGCGCCGGAGAACGAATTGCGCGCCATCGCTGCCGGCCACCTTGAAGGTGAGGTTCGAGCGACCGCCGGCGATCAGATCAAAGGTGAACGGTGCCACGGCACCAGGAATGTTGGCTACCAGCCACTTGCTGACCGGTTCGATGTCGATGCCTTCCACGATGGGGAACCGTAGTGCGCCGAAATGCTGAGTCGTCAGCCCAGACAGATCGGCCCAGACAGATCAGCCCGGGCGGGCGACGCCGACGACCTTGTTCCAGTGCACCGTGGCGATGGCAACGGTGGTACCGGTGTTCGGCGCGTGAATCATCTGCCCACCACCGATGTAGATGCCAACGTGCCCGAT
>JAYVVY010000095.1:0-11976 GCA_043786575.1 Ilumatobacteraceae bacterium | reverse complement strand
GCATTCGCGCGCAACTGCGCCGCTGGGCGCGGTTCGCGCCGCACCTGCTGACCGACGATCAGGAGCCCGCCATCGCGCTGGATGGCCGAGCAACGATCGACGAGCAACTGGCAGCGCTGCGTGTGCTCGATGACGATGCAACGACGGCACTGTCCGAAGCGGACGCCGCGCTGCGCAACCTTGACGCAGCCACGGCCGTCGAGCGTCAACATGCAGATGTCGCGGCGCACGCCGTCACCGACCGACGCGCTCCGGTGTCGGCGTCTGTGTTGGGCGCTCTTGCTGCGTGTCATCTTGCTGACGATCGCCTCCGCGGAATCGACGACTGGCGGACGCGATTCGCGGTGGTGCAGGGCACCACACCTTCGACGCTGGCCCACCTTCGCGACGCGACACGCGCTGCCAACGCGCTGGCGGCGCAGTGGTGGCGGGTGCGTTCGGGCGTTGTCGGGGGCGAGTACTTCGATCGTCGTGTCGGTGTACCCGCGCCAGCCGCCACGCTGGAGGAGCACGCCAACGAAGTGGCGGTCGCGCTGGCCGGGGCGGTGCCGACGCTGGCCGAGGCGGCACGGCGAGCGTCTGGCCGAATTGTCCACGGAGTTGACAATCAGGTGGTGATCGAAGCTGATGGTCGCATCTCCGTCACCGTCGCGCATCGAGCAACCCCACGTGGATCGCTGATGGTGGCACACGAGATCGGCCACGCCCTCCACGCACTGGAGTCGCGCAGCCCGGAGCCGCCGGGTGCGCTGGTGGGCGAAACCGTCGCCTGTTGGTCATCGCTGATGACCGGCCAAGCGGGCATCCGTGGTGGCGCCGTGGCGTCGCCAGGCACCGAGGCATGGGTGATGGCGCTGGCGTTGGGCGACACATTGGTCGAGGAACTGTTTGTCTCGGCGGCGGTGAGCGCGTTTGAAGACGCCGTCTATGCGAGCGCGGCGAGCGGACGGACGGTGACCGCCGATGAGCTGGATGGCGCGTGGCTGCGGGCGCACCGCAACCTGATGGCAGATGCCGTGGTGGTGCCCGACCTGGTCGGGTCGGGCTGGGCGCGGTTGTCGGCGCTGGCCACCGACCCCGGCCATGCATTCTCGTACGTGTGGGCGACGGTGCTCGCGCTCGCGATGTATGCGCGCCACGGGCACGACGAACACGGCGTGGTCGCGCGGGCAATTCGGGCCGGGGGTGTGGAGGCCGATGAGTTCACCGCACTACTGGGCTTCGACGGCGATGAGTGGATTGCTCTCGGCCTGTCGGCACTGGCAGCCGAACTCTCGCGACTCGGTCAGTTGGTGTGCTCGGGTACAGCATCGCTTGCCACTGGGTGAGCGTCGCCGGCACCCTTCGCAAGCCCGAAGGCGAGCGCGGCAACCACCGGCAGCTGTAGCGCTCCTGCTGTCACGGCCACCGTCCCCACCGACGTTGCGCTGGCCAGCACTCCGCTGCCCAGGGCGCCGATGACACCGCCAGCGCTGAGCACACCTCGAAAGATGCCCATCACCCGACCGATCAGCTCGGACGGAATCAACCGTTGCCGAATGCCAATCGAGGTGATGTTGCCGAACGTGACTGCGAAGCCCCAAGCGAACAGCGCAACCGCCGCAACTGGCCACAGCTGCGTCGTGCCCAGCAGTGCGTAGGAGACAGCGTTGACTGCAACCGCTCCTGCCATCGCCCGACGCGCCGAGAGCCGAGCGCGGAGACGGCCAGCGACAATGCCGGCAAGGGTTGCGCCACACGCAATGAGGGTGAGCGCGGGGCCGAACCAACCTCCATCGAGATGGTATTGGCGACGTACAAGGAGCACGAGCATCGCGAGGACGGCGGACCCGCACAGCGAGAGCGTGAACATCGCGCCGGCCAAAACCACCAGCGTGCGCGTGCTGCGAAAGAAGCGCCATGCCGGCGCCATCGTCGGATGCGGCAGTAGCGCGGTCGGCGCTGCTCGCGGCGCGCGTGGTAGGCCGATCAGTAACGCCGCGGATACGAGGTAGGAGACAGCGTCGGCGGCGAACGGGACCCACGGCGCAAGACGGAAGACCAGCGAGCCAAGCGGTGGCCCAACGAACTCGCGCCCGACGTCGTCCGCTGCCTGTAGCCGCCCGTTCGCTGCGTCGAGGTGGACCTCGCCGACGAAGGACGGAATCGCACTCTGGGAAGCCGTGATGAAAATTGTCTCGCCGGCGCCAATCAAGAACGTGATACCCGCCAACACCACGCCCGGTAGCGACCCCACCAGCAGCGCGACCGCAGCGGCGATGACCACCGCCGCGCGGGCGAGATCGGCGGCCACCAGCACGCGGCCGCGGTCGTACCGGTCCGCAATGAGCCCAGCGGGAACGGCCAGTAACACACCCGGTAGCAGCCCGGCGGCGGCGATGCTGCCCAGGACGAGTTCGCTCGGTGGCTTGATCGACGCCAAGAGTGGCAGCGCGGCAGTCGTCATGCCGGTACCGATTGCGGAGAGCGCATTTGCTGACCACAGGCGTTGGTAGCTGCGGCCGAACGACGAGTTGATCAAAGAGTTGTCGCTCTGCCGGGCTCGCGCATGGTGGCAGGGTAGCCGCGCTCCGCTGCCGGCGGAACTCGGCAACCATCCCATCTTGTGGGATACCCTTCTCGTCATGAGCGATGTCGTCAGCCCCGATGGAAGTGGCGTCGGAGTAGTGGACAAGGGCGTGACAATCCTGCAGGCGCTGGTGCATGGCCCGCTCGATCTCGTTGCATTGCAGCACGCGACCGGACTTCCGCGAGCAACCGCTCACCGGCTGGCGGTCGCGCTGGAACACCACCACCTGGTGCGGCGCGACCCGCAGGGTCGCTTCTGTCTTGGCTTCGAGTTGATCCATCTCGGCAGGGCTGCAACCGATGCGTTTCCGCTGGCGGAGTTCGCCACTGCTGCGCTCATCGAACTCCGTGATCACACGGGTGAGAGTGTGCAGCTCTACGTCCGCGAGGGCGACAGCCGTCGCTGTGTGGTGTCGCTGCAGTCCAGTCACGCGCTGCGCTGGATTGTCCCCGAGGGTGCATTGCTGCCCATCGGTCGTGGCTCGGCTGGTCGGATATTGGCTGAGGGCGGCCCAAGCGTCGCCGACAGTGTGGAAGAACGCGAGCCGGGTGTCGCCTCGGTGAGTGCCGCAGTGGTCGATCGCCAGGGCGTGGTGATCGCAGCTGTCAGCCTCAGCGGCCCGGTCGAACGGCTCAGCCGTCAGCCCATTGAGCGGTTTGGGGCCGACGTCCAGGCGGCCGCGCGAGCGGTCACCGCGGCGCTCCCGCGCTGACTGTCGCGGAAGATTGCCGATTCGACGATCTCACCGTGCCCAGTCTGAGTGTGAGCGACAATGAACTTCTTCCGGTCCAGTTGGTTCGTTGGTTCGAGAGCCGTCTGCATGAGTCCGTCGGGTTCTGCCTGCGCGGTTGCCGCCTCTATGGCCTCGAGGTGATGGACCCGGAGGGTTTGGGCAGCGGCGATCCGACGGCAGCTCGGGTGTCGTTTCTCGCCGAGGCAGACGATCGCGAAAGCGTCGTGAGTCATGGAGATGCCAGCGCCGTGGCAGGCTTCGACGCGGCCGCGCTGGTGACGATTGAGTGGCGACCCGTGGCGGCGAACGGGCTGACTCGACCGGGCCAGTTCTCGCCGCGTCGTCGTGCCCGTGTCGTGGAGCTGCTCTACGAGGATGTCGGTGTGACAGTCATCCGGTTCGAGAACGACCCTGACTACATCGTGCTGGCGTCAGCGTCGTGAGGCGCGAATTCGCGGCGGGTCAGTACAGCGCGACGAGGTCGATCACCACGACCAGGTCGATCGATGGGGGAAGTCCAAGACCTTCGCTGCCCGCGCCGTCGAACATCAGTGGGAAGGGAATCTGCACCTGGCGGCGGCCGCCCACCTTCATACCCTTCACCGCTGCCAGCAGCCCGGCGTAAGTCTCGGTGTCGGCCGCGTAGAGGAAGGTCAGCGGTGGGCCGCCCCAATCGCTCGACAGCTTCTCGCCGGTGTCGGCGCGGAACGCCACGATGTGAATCGCGACGTGTTGACCGTCGACCGGGGTGGCGCCAGTGCTCTCGGTGATTTCGGCGAACTTGAGAACGGAGATGTTGTCGCTGGGCTCCAGCGTCACTTTCGGTTCGTCCGCCATGTCGGAGGTGGGCAGCACGGCGACGACATCGACGACAAACGACAACGCATCGCCGGCCTGAATCGGGCCACCAGCCGGAGGTGAGTCTCCATACGCCAGATCCGCGGGAATGTCGAGCTGGCGTCGCCCGCCCTGCTGCACGCCAACCAGCCCCTGATCCCAACCCTTAATCACCTTTCCGGCACCGAGCAACACTTCCAACGGCTTGCCGCGGTCGTAGCTGTTGTCGAACTCGGCACCGTCGGCCACGCGAACGCCGACATAGTGAACGATGACAGTGTCTCCGACGGCTGCCTGCGGCCCAGTGCCAACGGTGACATCGGTGATGACCAACGTGGTCGGTGTCTCGCTGGGCACCGACACCGACGGCTTGGTCAGTGGGACCGTCGTTGCAGGCTCGCTGGATGCAACGCTTGAGTCGGTGGCATTGCTGGACGAATCAGAACTGCCGCAGGCGGAGATGAGAAGAACGGCGGAGAGAACGACGGCGGTGGGCCGGAGGGCACGCATCCGTACGACGCTACCTGTCGGTCAGCCGGAGATGCCGTCGCGTTCGCTCGCCTCGTGTGCCCGCAGCCACGGTTGCTCGGCCTTGGCAAGCGCCGTGCTGGGTGGCCCAGCGACGAACGGCCACAGCTCTTCGGCGATGCGCCGATAGTTGCCAGTGGCCTGCAGCTCGCCGAGTAGTGCGTACAGCCCGAGGTTGATTCGTTGGATGAACACGAAGGCCTTGGGAACGGTTGCGTACTGCGCGATCGGGCTGGTGCGGTCGAACGTATGCCGCACGATTCGGCTGGCGTACTCCGAGCTCCACGTCACGTCTCGGTCGTCGCGGACGCTCTCGTAGAACTGACTGAAGTATTCGCCAACTTCCGCGTCTGGGCTGGGGCAGCCAGGCTGCAGCATCCCGGCTTGCTCGACCACGGCTCGGAACTTGGACACGTCTTGATCAAAGGCTGCCGCCCTCACCATCTCGATGAAGGTCGTCATCTCGCTGTTGTCGAAGTGCTTGACCAGGCCGAAGTCGAGGAAGGTGACACGGCCGTCGCGATGGAACAGGTAGTTACCGGGGTGCGGGTCGCCGTTGAACGCGTGCATCCGGTACAGGCTGCGGAACACGAAACGGAAGAGAACTTCCCCGACGCGATCCTTCTCCTCTTGCGACCACTCCAACATCTGTTGCCACGTCGCACCGTCGACAAGCTCGCTGGTGATGACGTGGGCGCTACTGAAGGTGGGCAGTACGTCGGGCACATGGATGAATGGATGCCCGCGGTAGAAGTCGGCGAACAGCTGCTGGTTGCGAGCCTCCAGCCCGTAGTCCAGCTCCTCGGTCAGCCGCTCCTTCACCTCTGCGACCATCTCGTCGGGGTTCAATCCGCCAAAGCCCTGCTGCAACAACATGCCCAGCAGGTCTGCGTTGCGGAGGTCGGCGGCGACCGCCTCGCCCACACCGGGGTACTGCACTTTGACCGCTACCGCACGCTCGGTGCCAGTGGCTGGGTCGACGACGACCGCTCGGTGCACCTGGCCGATGCTGGCAGCGGCGATCGGCTCTGGGTCCCACATCACGAACAGCTGGTCTGGGCCGACCCCGAAGTCGTCGGTGATGACCTGGGCGGCAAGTTCTGCGCTCATCGGCGGCGCGTTGGACTGCAGCTGCGACAGCGCTTCACGCAGTGGCGCAGGAAGCGCGTCGTCGATGTAGCTGGCCATCTGCCCCAGCTTCATCAAGGCACCCTTCATGTTGCCCAGTCGCTCGGCGACGGCCTCGGCCGTGCGCAGTTGGCGGGTCTCGTCCAGTTCGATGCGGCGTTCGGCATTGGCGAACAGCTTGCGAGCCGCGGTGCCGGCGTAGTTGGCACCCACGGAGACGCCCAACTTGGCGAGGTCAGCGTTTCGCTGGCCGCGGCCGGTGCGCAACGTGGATGCGGTGCGTCGTTGGTTGAGGATGGCAACCGCTGCTGTTGCAAATGCAACAACTCCGAACGTGCGAGCAAGTCGTTTCATCAGCTGCGTTCCACGACGGAGGCAATGGCACGCAGCAGCGTCGGCACGAATCGATCGGCATTCGCAACGACCGAATCGTGGTCGCCGTCGACTCGGAAGGCCTCAGCTTTGGGAATGCTTTCGAAGAGTCGGACCTGGCGGCGAACGGGGACCACACGGTCGCGCATCGTGATCAAGACGGAGGTAGGGACGTCGACGTCGGCGATCCAATCACGCGAGTTGAACTTGCCGATCGATCGGCCGGCCTCCAGCACCATGCGCCAGTCGTGCAGCGCAGCCTCCTGGATTGCCCACGGCTCCCATTCCTCACTTTTGCGCTGCAGGTAGAACTGTTCTGTCAACCACTGGCGGGCCTGCGAAGGAGTCAAGCGGGCAAGCGTTGCGAGGCCCGAGAGGCCGATGAAACCGAGGCGCTCCTCGCGAGAGGTGAGGAAGTAGGGGGCAGTTGCGCAGAGCGTGAGCCCGCGCACCCGTTCCGGATGGCGGCGCCAGATCAGCTGGGCGATGGGGCCCCCCATCGAGTAGCCGACCGGAATGATCTGATCGATGCCCAGCACGTCGCATACGGCCAGCGCGTCGTCGGCGCAATCCTCCAACCGGAAGGCCTTCTTCGAACGGATGCCACGACCATGGCCGCGATGGTCGAGCGCAACGACGCGGTAGTGGCGTGACAGAGGCCCGTAGCACGTGAACCAGTTGAGATCGGCGCTGGCAGTCCACCCGTGCAGCAGGAGCACCGTTGGTGCGTTGGGCGGACCATCCATGGTGCGCACGAAGGTGGTGCCGCGACCAGGAAGCTCCATCGCCGCGCCTGGTGGCAGGACCGGAGCGTCGCTGGCTGGCTTGCCGTCGGGAATCGCCACTACAGCACCGCTCTCGTTCGCTCGCGCAGACAGCTCAGGCGAACGCCACCTTCAGCACCTGCACGCGCAATACGCCGTTGGGTGCTTGGTACTCCACCCAACTGCCTTCAGAGGCGCCCAGGAGGGCGGCGCCGATCGGTGACTGCGGGCTCATGATGTCGAGGTCGCCGGTCTTTTCTTCCATGTGGCCAACGAGGTACGTCTCGGCGTCGTCGGTCGAGTCGCCCTCATACATGATGGTCACGATGGTGCCCGGGGCAACCACGCCTTCGTCACCGACTTCGATGATTTCGGCCTGATCGAGGAAGTGCTCGAGCTGACGGATGCGGCCTTCCATGTGACCCTGTTCATCCTTGGCTGCGTGGTAGTCGCCGTTTTCGCTGAGGTCGCCCATCAAGCGTGCAGTCTCGATCTTCTGCGCCACCTCGATGCGGCCGCGCGTGCTGAGGTCGTAGTGCTCTGCCTGCAGGCGGTCGAACGCCGACCGGGAGAGTTGGGTACTGGCCATAGGAGTCTGGAGCCTACCTGCGCTGCTGGCGCGCCCGATATGCGCCGGGGGTGATGCCGACCGCCCGCTGGAACTGCCGGGTGAAGGAACTTTGGTCGTAAAAGCCGCATTCGCTGGCGATGGTTGCCAACGGCGCATCGGGGTCGTCCAAGCGACGCGCGGCCTCGTCGATTCGCGTGCGAATCAGGAGCTGCTTGGGTGACACGCCCAAGGCCCTTCGCATTGCGCGCTCCAGCCGGGCGGGCGAAAGGCCCGCTGCGCTCGCGATGTCGGTCACCTTCAGCGGCTCGGCAAACGACCGCTGAATCATGTCAATTGCGCTCTGTAAGCCCTGATGGTGCTGCGCTGTGTCGGCGCTGCGGCGCAGATCGTCGCTGACCACGACGATTCCCGTGATCTCGCCGCCCTCATCGCGCAGCAGTGTCTTGCTGGTGACGTACCAACCCCGCGAGCCATCGGGTCGCAGGATCATCTCCACTTCGTTGCGGATCGGCTCGCCGGTCGTGAGCAGCGCTGCATCCTGCGCCTCGTAGGCATCGACCAGATCGGCCGGAAACAGGTCGCGCGCGGTGCGCCCAAGAATTTGGTTGGGGCGCAGTCCGGCACGTTCGGCGAAGGCCTGGTTGATCGCCAGGTACTGGCCGCCGGTGTCCTTGACACAGAACATCGTGTGCGGCACGCCGGCGAAAGCCTCGTTGAGGGCGGCGACAATTCGGTCCACGACCACATTGTGTCGCGCCGCGCGTTGTACAAACGCGACGCCTGGCGGGGCCGAACAGTGCTAGCTCCGATGGCGTTTGATGAAGGTGTGGCAACCATTACTCCTGGACCCCCTTCGACCACCGTCACCACGACCAGCGCGACAGACCAGGCGGTGGCGCTGGCGGAACGTCTGTTGGTCGATTCGCTCGCCGCCGCCAGTCGCTCCGAGCGCCATCAGCAGGCGCGTTTGGCGGGCGTCGTGCAGGACTTGTCGCTGCGCGAACTAACGTTTGCGTTGACCGATGAGGTGTTGCGTTTCGAGTCGCCGCGGCGGGCGGCGGCGAGGTTCCGTTCGATCGTCGATGACATCGGTGTGCCGTCGTCGCTCGCCGTGCTCGACCGGCTGTTGCTGCGCGTGGGTGCGGCGCTTGCTCCACTGCTGCCGTGGGTCGTGATGCCGTTGGTTCGGTCGCGAATCGTGCGCGAGAGCAGCGGCGTGGTGCTGTCTGCCGACGACCCCGCCTTCGCCCGTCATGCTGCAGCTCGTGCGTCCGAGGGCTTTCGACTGAACGTCAATGTGCTGGGCGAAGCGATCCTCAGCAATGCGGAGGCGGCCGAGCGACTGGCGATGATTCGTGAACGAATCATGCGCCCCGACGTGGACTACGTCTCGTTGAAGATCTCGGCGGTGGTGGCCAACCTAGACGTGCTCGCCTTCGGTCACTCGGTGGACCGAATCTGCGAGTGCCTGCGGGTGCTCTATCGCGATGCTGCGTCCAGCCATCCGCGCACGTTCATCAATCTCGATATGGAGGAGTACCGCGACCTGCCATTGACGATTGCCGCGCTGACGCAGGTGCTCGATGAACCCGAGTTCGTCGGGCTCGATGCCGGTGTCGTGTTGCAGGCGTACCTTCCCGACTCGCATGCCGCGTGCGCAGCGCTCTGTGCGTGGGCCGTCGCCCGCCGAGCCACTGGTGGAGGCACGCTGAAGATACGAATCGTGAAGGGTGCCAACCTGGCGATGGAGCGGGTGGAGGCCGAATTGCACGGGTGGCCGCAGGCGCCGTTCCTCACGAAGGCGGAGGTGGACGCCAGCTTCAAACAACTGGTGATGCTGGCGCTGTCACCCCAGTTTGCGGACGTCGTCCGCGTCGGGTTTGCCAGCCACAACCTGTTCGACCTCGCCTGGGCCTTGGGACTTCCGGATCGCGATCGGCTCGACATCGAAATGCTCGAAGGCATGGCGCCGGCGCAGTCGCGAACTGTTCGCGCCGCCGCCGGCGAGGTCTTGCTCTACGCGCCGGTCGTGCGACCCGACGACCTGGCCGCGAGCATTGCCTACCTGACACGTCGGCTCGACGAAAACACGTCGCCCGACAACTTCCTTCGTGCGCTGTTCACATTGCAACCGGGGTCGGCGGACTGGCACGACCAGCAAGCCCGGTTTGAGGCAGCGATGAGTGCGGTGGGTTCTGTGATGACCGCCAGTCGTCGAACGCAAGATCGCTCAGTTGTCACCGCTGTCGGCGATGTGGATCGTTTCGACAACTGTGCCGACACGGACTGGACACAGGAGGCGAATCGCTCGTGGATCGCAGCCGAGCTGGCCGCGTGCGAGGTGCCGGTGTACCCAGTCATCGACACCGTTGAACACATCGATTCGGTGGTGGCGACCGCGGTCGCTGCCGCTGCGCAGTGGGGTGCCTCGTCCTTCGCTGAGCGCAGGTCAGTCCTTGCCGCGGTGGCCGACGAGATGGAACGCGGCCGTGGCCGCACGTTGGCGCTGATGGCGCGCACCGCGTGCAAGACAATTGCGGAGGGCGATCCGGAGGTGTCGGAGGCCATCGACTTCGCTCGCTACTACGGCTGGTGCACGCGTGCCATCGAGGAGCGGGTCGCGTCTGGCCTCACGTTTCTGCCCTACGGAGTGGTGCTGGTCGCCTCGCCATGGAACTTCCCCTACGCGATTCCGGCGGGTGGTGTTTGTGCCGCGCTCGCGGCTGGCAACGCCGTGATCCTGAAGCCGGCGCCGGAAGTGCGTGAGGTCGCCCACGAGTTGGCGCAGCAACTGTGGTGCGCGGGCGTGCCGCGCGACCTGCTGCAGTATGTCGCCTGCCCCGACAACGAAGTCGGTCGCCGGCTGGTGACCCACGACGACGTTGCCACCGTGGTCTTGACCGGTGCGTACGAGACTGCGCAAATGTTCCGCTCGTGGAAGCCGTCGATTCGCGTGCTGGCCGAGACCAGCGGGAAGAACGCGCTTGTCATCACGGCTGCGGCGGACGAGGACTCCGCCATCCGCGACTTGGTCCGCTCTGCGTTCGGGCACGCGGGGCAGAAGTGCTCGGCTGCAAGCCTCGCGATTGTCGAGGCCTCCGTCTACGACGACCCGTCCTTCATGACTCGGTTGGCGGACGCGGTGCGCAGCGTTCGTGTCGGTGTCGCCGACGACCTGACGACTATGACCGGCCCACTGGTCGGCCCGCCCTCCGACAAGCTGTTGCGGGCACTGACCACATTGGAGCCGGGGGAGCAGTGGTTGGTCGAGCCGCGCTGCCTCGATGCCGACCGCCATCTCTGGTCACCCGGGGTGCGGTTGGGTGTCGCTCCTGGTTCGTGGTTCCATCTGACGGAGTGCTTCGGCCCTGCGCTCGGTGTGATGCGGGCGAATGACCTGGACCATGCCATTGAGCTGCAGAACGCAGGCGATTTCGGCCTCACCGGTGGCATCCACTCGCTGGACGAGCACGAGATTTTGCGGTGGCTCGATCGCGTGGAAGTCGGCAACGTCTACATCAATCGCCACATCACGGGTGCGATCGTTCAGCGCCAACCGTTCGGCGGGTGGAAACGTTCGTCCGTTGGCTGCGGCCCGAAGGCCGGCGGCCCCTTCTACCTCGAAGCCTTCGGCACGTGGGCCCATCAAGCACCTGCAGCCGTGATCGACGGGCTGGAGGCGGAGTTCCAGCGGGTGTGGGACGACCACTTCGCCGTCGAACACGATCCGTCGGGTCTGGCCTGCGAGCGCAACATCCTTCGCTTCCGACCGCTGTCCAGTGTCGGGCTCTACATCGCGCCGGACGCTGACCCGGCCGCCGTTGCCATTGCCCGCATCGCGCAACGTGTCGCGGGTCCACCACCAGTGTTGGTGGTCAAGCCCGCGACAGGTTCGCTGGAACGTGTCCGTGTGATCGGCTCGCTGACGCCCGAGCAGCTGGCCGAGTGTCATCTCGCCGGTGTTGAGGTGGACCTCACCCAGCCTGTCGCCGACCCGATGGTCGAGCTGCGCCGCTGGGTGCGGGAGCAATCGATCAGCTGGACCCGTCACCGCCACGGCCGTCTCTTGGATTGAAAGCGAGATATACGCAGAGAGACTGCAAGGCCTGATTGCCGTGCTGGACTGAGCGGTCCGTTCGGAAGGCGGCGCGTTCAGGCGATACGGTGCTCGCCTTATGGCACATCGAATTGCAGTCATTGGTGGCGACGGAATCGGGCCGGAGGTAACGGCCGAGGCGTTGAAGGTGGTGCGCGCCGCGGGCGTGGAGATCGAGACCACCGACTTCGATCTCGGCGGTGCGCGGTACCTGCGTGACGGCGAGATTCTGTCCGACGCGGTGCTCGACCAGCTTCGTGATTTTGACTGCATCTTGCTGGGTGCGGTGGGCACGCCGGAGGTGCCGCCCGGCGTCATCGAGCGTGGATTGCTGCTGAAGATGCGCTTCGCACTCGACCTGTACATCAACCAACGACC
>JAYVVY010000094.1:0-9952 GCA_043786575.1 Ilumatobacteraceae bacterium | reverse complement strand
ACCGCGTCGAGGTAGCCGACGACGCCGACGCAGACGACGCCACGGCCTGACCGCCTTCGTCGGCCGCGGCTGAAACGACTCGACTGATCGTCATGCTCGCCGGAAAGCGCATTGTCCTCGGTGTCACCGGTGGCATTGCGGCCTACAAAGCCGTCGAAGTCTGCCGTCGCCTAGTCGACGCTGGCGCGCACGTCGTGCCGGTGATGACCGCCGGTGCCGAGCACTTCATTGGTCGCACCACGCTCTCGGCGCTGGCCAGCGAACCGGTGCAAACCAGTCTGTGGAACGAGGCCAGTCCCATTCCGCATACGCGGCTGGGTCAAACCGCTGACCTCATCGTGGTGGCGCCGGCGACGGCTCGTTTGTTAGCCGCCTACGCGGCGGGCCTCAGCACGGATCTGCTCACCAACACGCTGCTCGCCACCAGGGCTCCGGTTGTGGTCTGTCCGGCCATGCACACAGAGATGTGGGAGCACCCCGCTGTGCAGGCCAACGTCGCCACGCTTCGCGCCCGCGGTGTGTACATCGTCGAGCCCGAGTCGGGTCGCCTCGCCGGCGGCGATGTCGGCGCCGGCCGACTGGCTTCGGTCGAGCGGATTGTCGCTGCAGCCGATGCGGCGCTATCGGGTGGTGATCTCAGCGGGCTGCAGGTCGTTGTCTCCGCCGGCGGCACTCGCGAGCCCATCGATGCAGTGCGTGTCATCGCCAATCGCAGCAGCGGCAAGCAGGGGTACGCCCTTGCGGCTGAGGCCGCAGCTCGGGGTGCGCACGTCACACTGGTCTCCACTGTCCAGCTGCTAGTGCCCATTGGTGTCACGGTTGTTTCGGTCGAGAGTGCCGCGCAGATGCAAGCAGCGCTGGAAGGGCTGGCCCCCACGGCCGACATCATCGTGATGGCCGCCGCCGTCGCCGACTTCCGTCCCGTGCTGGCTGCCGAGGGCAAGCTAAAAAAGGATCAGGGCATTCCGCAGATCGTGCTGGAGCCGACTCCCGACATTCTTGCCGGCCTTGGAGCCAGCAAACCGGCCGGGCAAACACTGGTCGGCTTTGCGGCCGAGACCAGCGATGTACTGGCCAACGCGGCTGGAAAGCTGCAGCGCAAGCACCTCGATCTGATCGTGGCCAACGATGTCAGTGCCGCCGGCGTTGGCTTTCAACACGACACCAATGCGGTCACCCTGCTGACTGCTGGCGGCGCCACCATCACGGTCGCGCTGGCAGACAAAAGAGCAATTGCCAAGACGGTTCTCGATACTGTGGTCGAGATTCGTGGCAGTCACATCCCGTCACAGACCACACTTCCAACTGCATGAGGAGCCTCACCCCGTGAGCAGCTACACCTTCACTTCCGAGAGCGTGACCGAGGGTCACCCCGACAAGATGGCCGACCAGGTCAGCGACGCGGTACTGGACGCAATCTTGACGGAAGACCCTCACGGTCGTGTCGCCTGCGAGACGTTGCTCACCACCGGGCTGTGTGTCGTCGCCGGCGAGATCACCACTTCGGCGTATGTCGACATCCCGAAGTTGGCTCGCGAAGTCATCAACGACATCGGCTACAACAACGCCCTCTACGGCTTCGACGGCAACACCTGCGGTGTCATCGTCAGCATCGACGAGCAGAGCGTGGATATTGCACAGGGCGTGGACAAGAGCGAAGAAGTTCGTTCCTCTGGCCACGCCGAGGATCAGCTGGAACTGCAGGGCGCTGGCGACCAGGGAATGATGTTTGGCTACGCCTGCGACGAAACCCCGGACCTGATGCCGATGCCCATCTGGATGGCGCACCGTTTGGCCGAGCGTCTCAGCGAGGTGCGCAAGGCTGGCGCCGTGCCGTACCTGCGCCCCGATGGCAAGACACAGGTGACAGTTGAGTACGAGAACGGTCGCCCAGTGCGCCTGTCGCATGTGCTCATCAGCACCCAACACCAAGACGGTGTGGACCGAGACACAGTGATTCGCCCGGACCTCATCGAGCAGGTCATTCGCCCCATCGTTCCCGCGCAGTTCGCCGACGACAACTACGACGTCCACATCAACCCCACGGGCAAGTTCGTCATCGGTGGCCCGCACGGCGACACCGGCCTCACCGGCCGCAAGATCATCGTCGATACCTACGGTGGTATGGGCCGCCACGGTGGCGGCGCGTTCAGCGGCAAGGACCCCAGCAAGGTGGACCGATCGGCTGCGTACGCAGCTCGTTGGGTTGCCAAGCATGTCGTCGCGTCTGGCGCCGCCACGCGTTGCGAAGTGCAGGTGGCCTACGCCATTGGTATGGCACACCCGGTCAGCATCCTGGTCGAGACGTTTGGTACCGAGAAGGTGGAGAACGCGAAGATTGTGCAGGCCGTGCGCGACGTGTTCGATCTTCGCCCGGGTGCCATCGTGCGCGACCTCGACCTGAAGCGTCCGATCTACCGCAAGACCGCTGCGTACGGCCACTTCGGTCGCAACCTGCCCGAGTTCACTTGGGAACAGGTCAGCCGCCTCGAAGACTTCATGCGCGCCGTCGGCGTCTGAGCCGCATTCCTTGACTGACACTGAGCCGCTTGTCGCTCGGGTCGTTCCGGACCTCACCGGGCTCGACAAACAATTCGACTACCTCGTCCCAGCGAGCCTTCGCGATCGCATCGCAGTGGGCTCGCTGGTTCGCGTCATGCTGCATGGCCGACGCATCGGTGGGTGGGTGGTCGCTCTCGGTCCGCAAGATGCAGATCGGCCAGCGGCTTCGTTGGTGGAGATCGCCAAGGTCTCATCCGTTGGCCCCTCGGTCCCGGTGATCGAGCTGGCGCGGTGGGCGGCCGTTCGGTGGGGTGCACCTCGGGTGCGCCCGTTTTTGGTCGCTGCGTCGCCACCGTCAATGGTGACGGCGTTGCCTCCGGCGCGACGGTCGGCGACCAGCGGCGCTCCGGTTGTCAGTGGCGTCCGGCGTGTCCCGCCTCTGGTTGATCCGCTGCCGATCATTGCTGACATTGCGCGGTGCGGTCCGTGCATCGTGGTCCATCCAACGCCGTTGGCGGCGCGGGCGATTGCGAGTCGCATGCGCAAGGCCGGCCTGAGGGTTGCGTTGTTGCCCGAGCAGTGGGCGCAGGCGGCGGCGGGCGTTGACGTGGTGGTTGGTGGTCGCAGCGCGGTGTGGGCGCCATGCCCTGGCCTTCACAGTGTGGTTGTGCTGGATGAACACGACGAGGCGCTGCAAGACGAGCGGTCACCCACATGGCATGCCCGTGACGTGGCTATCGAGCGTGCCTCGCGCGCGGGTGCCGCCTGTGTGCTGATTTCGCCGATTCCCACGGCCGCCGCGCTGCGCTGGGCGGGGGACAGGGTCGTCGAGCCGTCCGTATCGGACAGTGTGGCTGGTTGGCCATTCATCGATGTGGTCGACCGCACGGACGAGGTGCCGTGGAAGCGATCTTTGGTCAGTTCGCAGCTGATCGCGTCGCTTCGCGATCCGGCCAAGCGAGTGGTCTGTGTGATCAACACTGTCGGCCGGGCCCGGCTGCTTGCGTGTCGTGCATGTCGGTCATTGCAGCGGTGCACCAATTGCGACGCGGCGGTCTCTCAACGAGATGACGGCATGTTGTCGTGCGGTCGATGCGGCACCACGCGCCCGCTCGTGTGCCAACTGTGCGGCTCCAGTGCGATGGCGTTGATGAAACCTGGGGTCACCCGTTTGCGTGAGGAACTGGAAGCCGCTGCCAACCGTCCAGTGGTTTCGGTGACTCGCGATACCGACGAGCTGCCGGCGGCAGACGTCTACGTCGGTACCGAGGCTGTGCTGCACCGCGTACGCGGCGTCGACGTGGTGGCTTTTCTGGACTTCGATGCCGAACTGCTCGCGCCGCGCTTTAGGGCCGCCGAGCAAGCGATGGCGCTGTTGGTGCGCGCCGGCAGGTTGGTCGGCAGGCGCAGTGGTGGCGGCAAGGTGTTGGTGCACACCTTCGTGCCCGACCACGAGGTGATCGTCGCTGCCCAGCGGGCGCAACCGGAGCGTGTGGCGCAGAGCGAACTGGTACGTCGGCGCCTGCTCGGGCTGCCACCGTTTCGGGCGCTGGCCGCAGTCGAGGGCACCGATGCCGTCGAGTTCGCAGAAGCTGTTGGCCTGGAATTCGCGACAACAGCCCGGGGCGCGCTCATTCGTGCGGATTCATGGGATCTGCTGGGTCGCGCCCTCGCCGAAACCCTGCGCCCCAAAGGCTCGCGCCTGCGGGTTGAGGTTGACCCACCCCGCCAGTAGCCGCCCCGGCGAACTGACGCGGTACTTCCTCACAACCCCAGCTCCCGGACCCCACACCGCGTCAGGTCGGTGATGTTGCTTGGAGGATGCGGTAGCCGGCAGAACTCGCGAGCCGGGTGGTGGGGTAGCCCTGCGTGCCCAGCCAGGTCTGCAGCGAGTCGCTGCCCAGATGCTTGTGCACGACGAGGACGGCGGTGCCCGCCGGCGAGAGCTGACTGAGCCAACGCAGCAGCATCGCGTGCAGCGCCGCTTTACCGATGCGAATCGCCGGGTTGCTCCAGATCGTCTCGACCCGGATGTCCGCTGGCACCTCGTCTGGTGCACAGACCCTGACATTGCCGATGCCATTGCGTTCCGCATTGCCACGGCACAGCGCGCGAGCACGTTCATTGACGTCGATAGCCCACACGGTCGCAGCGGGCGACCGGCGAGCCATCGTGAGAGCAATTGCGCCGGTGCCACAGCCGATGTCCAGCAGGTTGCCCGTCGCGCCTGGCGCCGGTGCGTGCAGGAGCAGCAGTTTCGTTCCCGAGTCCACGCGGTCGTATCCGAACACCCCACGGTCCGTAGCCAGCACGAGCTGCATGTCCGGCAGTGACAGGTGAACGTCGCGCGGCGACGAGTCCGTAGTCGGCTCCTCATCAAAATAGTGCGAACCAGCAACAGCCATAGCGAGTGGCCATCGTAGAAGGCAGACGTCAGTCCCATCTGCCTTTGGTCGCTAGCCTTGTTTCCCATGGCGTATGAGATCCGAACCTACGGCGACCCGGTACTGAAGTCGCAGGCCTCTGCTGTCACCGAGATCAACGGCAAGGTCGCCCGCCTCATTGACGACATGTTCGACACGCTCTACGACAGCGACTCTGGTATCGCCCTAGCGGCGCCGCAGATTGGCGTGCAGAAGCAGATCGTGGTCTGGGACATCGACGAACAGCCGATGGCGCTGATCAACCCGGTCGTTGTGGAGAGCGATGGCGAGTGGGTGTACAGCGAAGGCTGTCTCAGCATCCCCGAGCTCTACGTCGACATTCTTCGCCCCAACAAGGTGTTGGTACGCGGCATCGACATCGACGGTAACGAGATAGAGATCGAAGCAGACGAGCTGATGGGTCGGATGTTTCAGCACGAGATCGATCACCTCAACGGCGTGCTGATGTTCGACCGGATGACTCCCGATCAGCGCAAGATCGCAATGGCGGAGTACCGCACGCTGCAGGAGCCGACGACGGCACCCGTGCAGCGCCGCCGCCTGCGCTTGTCGTGAGGCTCGCCTACTTCGG
Organism: Ilumatobacteraceae bacterium; assembly: GCA_043786575.1. GTDB lineage: Bacteria > Actinomycetota > Acidimicrobiia > Acidimicrobiales > Ilumatobacteraceae > UBA668. Next base: position 4,435 of record JAYVVY010000094.1, on the reverse strand, counting down.
CACTCCCGAAATGGCGGTGCCACCGCTGCACGCGTTGGTCGCGGCTGGGCATGAAGTTGTGCTCGTGGTGAGCAGCGCGGACAAGCGCCGCGGGCGCGGTGGCGAACGGAGCCCCAGCCCTGTGAAGGCTGCAGCACTCGACCTGGGCCTTCCAATTGCGCACGCAGTGGACGACGTGTTGGGTCGTGGCGTTGAGCTGGGTGTGGTGGTGGCCTTCGGTCAGCTGATCAAGCCGCACGTCTTGGCCGAGGTGCCGATGGTGAACATGCACTTCTCGCTGCTGCCTCGTTGGCGAGGGGCAGCTCCCGTCGAGCGAGCGCTGTTGGCCGGTGATTCCGAGACTGGTGTGTGCCTGATGCAGCTGGAGGAGGGTCTCGACACCGGCCCCATCTACGACACGGTGCGTCTGTCGATCACTCCAACGGCCACTGCTGAGGATCTTCGTCGCGACCTCGTTGCTGTCGGCACCGAGCAGCTCGTGCGTTGCCTCGGCGGACGGCTTCCGCAGCCAGTTCCCCAACGGGGGGAACCGTTGTACGCGGCGAAGATTCGCCCCGAGGAGCTACGCATCGACTGGTCGCGGCCGGTGGAGCAGATCGATCGGCTCGTGCGTCTTGGCGGGGCATGGACGACCTTCCGCGGCAAGCGCCTGAAGGTCCTAGCGGCAGCCCTCGACGACGCGCCACCGAACGACGTGTCACTGAGAGGCGCGGTCGAACGTTCACCCGAGCGACCCGTAGCCGGCCTGCGGCTGGTCACGGTGCAACCCGAGGGCAAAGGTCCCATGCTCTACGCCGACTTCGCCCGTGGCGCCCGCCCACAGAATGACGAGATATTCGAGTGAATCAATCCGCTCGCATGGTGGCCTTCCGCTGCCTGCAACGCATCGACCACGAGGGTGCGTACGCCAATTTGGTCACCGCCGCCGAGTTGTCGCGAAGCAAACTGTCCGAGCGCGACCGCAAGTTCGTCACCGAACTCGTCTACGGCACCACCCGCATGCGTAGGGCGTGCGACGCGCTGGTCGACCGGTTCGTGTCCACCACGCCCTCGCCGGAGGTACGCACCGTCCTTCGGCTGGGCGCGTACCAACTTCACTTCGCCGGTGTGCCGGCGCATGCGGCAGTCGGGGAGACGGTGGAGCTGGCGCCGAAGCGAGCACGTGGCTTCGTGAACGCGGTGCTGCGCCGGGTGTCCAGCACGCCGATGACGTGGCCATCGGATGCCGTGCGCCTCAGCTACCCCGACTGGATTCTCCAGCGCCTCACCGAGGAACTTGGATACGAGGATGCCATCGCCACGCTCACAACGATGAACGAAGCACCCTCCGTGACCGAACGCGACGACGGCTACATCCAGGACCTCGGCTCGCAGTGGGTGACTGCGGCGGTGCCTGCACGCGAAAGTCAACTGATCCTGGATGTGTGTGCAGCGCCGGGCGGCAAAGCCACTGGCATCGCCACCTCAGGCGCGACAGTGGTTGCGGCCGACCTGCAACCGCAGCGAGTTGGGTTGATCACGGAGAACGCCCAGCGGTTGGGCACCCATGACGTGCTGGCGCTAGCGGCCGACGCGATCAACCCGCCGTTTCCGCCAGCGACGTTTGATGCTGTGCTGATTGACGCGCCGTGCAGTGGGCTGGGCACACTTCGCCGCCGAGCCGATGCCCGGTGGCGCATTACGCCGCTGGATGTCACCGACCTCGTCGCTCTGCAGCAACGAATTGTCGATGCGTGCGCGCCATTGGTGAAACCGGGTGGGGTGCTCGTCTACAGCGTCTGCACGCTGCTGGCGCAAGAGTCCACACAGCACGCGTTCCCTGCCGACTTCACGCCAATGACTGAGCGGCCCGAAGGGGAGTGGCGGCCACTCGCCGACGGCTGGCGCGTGCTGCCTCACGACGCAGACACCGACGGCATGATCCTGCTTCGCTACCGTAAGTCGTTATGAGAGGGGCGTTATGAGCGACGCACGTCCGCAAGCAAAGGTGCTGACTGTCAGTGATGGCGTCATCGCCGGCACTCGAGTCGATGCAAGTGGCGCCGCGCTCGCGGAGATGTTGCGTGCACACGACTTCGAGGTGGTTTCGCAAACCGTCGTCGCCGATGGCGCGGAGAGCGTGGCCGCAGCGCTGACTGAACTGGCCGACGGCTTTGCGGGCTTGATCGTCAGCACCGGTGGCACCGGCTTTGCCCCGCGTGATCAATCGCCTGAAGGCACCCGCACGGTGATCGATCGCGAGGCACCGGGTCTGGCCGAAGCGATGCGGCTGGTAAGCCCGCTCGGTCGCCTGTCGCGCGGCATCGCCGGCATGCGAGGCCAGGCGATCATCTGCAACACCCCGGGGTCACCGAAGGGTTGTGTCGAGCAGTTAGCCGCAATCATCGACGTACTGCCGCACGCGCTGCGGCTGCTGGCCGATTCTCCCACCAGCCATTGAAGACTGGCCAGTGAAGACCGGGCGGTAGCCTCGTCGGCGTGCTGAAGCTTGTGTTGCCCAAGGGCTCTCTGGAGAAGGCGACGCTCGACCTGTTCGAAGCCGCGGACCTGCCGGTGCTGCGTTCGTCGTCGGTGGACTACAAGGCCACGATCGCAGACCCGCGCATCGCCGAGGTTCGAATTCTGCGCCCGCAGGAGATCCCCACGTATGTGGCCGAGGGTCTGTTCGATATCGGCATCACCGGTCGCGATTGGGTGGAGGAGACGGCCAGCGACATCGTCAGCCTCGGCGAGCTGAAGTACTCGAAGGCCACCTCGCTACCCATCAAGGTGGTGGTCGCTGTCGCTGGGGACTCACCAGTGACCCGCATCGAAGACCTTCCCCATGGTCTGCGCGTCAGCACCGAGTACCCGGAGCTGACTCGCCGGTTCTTCGCCGAGAAGGGCATTCCTGCCGATATTCGCCTCAGCTACGGAGCCAGCGAAGCCAAGATCCCTGACATTGCCGACTGCATCGTCGACATCACCGAGACCGGCCGGGCGCTGCGTGCCGCCGGCCTTCGAATCATCGGTGAGATCCTGCAGAGCTACACCGAAGTGGTTGCCAACAGAGCTGCCTACGACGACCCGGCCAAGCGCCACGCAATGGGCCAGCTGATGACGCTGCTCAACGGAACATTGGATGCGCGTGGCCGAGTGCTGGTGAAGATGAACGTGGCCGCCGGTCAGCTGGACTCAGTGCTCGCGTTGCTGCCAGCGATGAAGACACCGACGGTGAATCCCCTGGCAGGCGACGGTGGCTTTGCAGTCGAGACTGTCGTGTCGAAGTCGCAGATCAACACGCTCATCCCCGAGCTGGTCGACGCGGGCGCCACCGGAATTCTCGAACTGCCCATCTCGAAGATCATCCCATGAGCGCGGCGCACGTCGGCACTGTGGTGGCATTCGACGCTGCGGTCGGCCTCGGAGAGGTCGAGCGCACTGACGGCCGGCGCTTCCAGTTTCACTGCATCGAACTGGCCGACGGTACGCGCACGATAGAAGTTCGGACGGCAGTGACCTTTGATCTGCTGTGCAAGCTGGGCCGCTACGAAGCCAGCGCTGTCACACGCGCATGAACGAGCGCGACCAACGGATCATCGATGTGATCCGGTCGTTGCGTGAAGGCGAAGTGGTGACCTACGGTGACATCGCCGACGTGGCGGGATACCCAAAGATGAGCCGCCTGGTAGGCCGCATTCTCGCGGTCACGGACGACGACCTACCGTGGTGGCGGGTAGTCAACGCATCGGGTCGGCTGGTGCCCGGAAACGAGCACGAGCAATCGGCGCTCTTGAAGAGCGAGGGCGTGAGAGTGGTCAACGGCCACGTCCGCAACGCCCCATCGGGCCGTTTCGCTACTCGGCAGCCGTCGTAGCGCTTTTGATCTGCACGAACGCCAGGCGAATGTTGGACAACGCGTTGGCCAGCGTCTCGGAATCCTCTCCGAGGCGTTCGCCAAGGCCCTCCACCAGGCAGCCCACGGCGTCGATGGCCAGAGCTGCCTCGTGCAGCGCCGGTGGCTCTGCGCTGAGGTGGATTGCCGCCAATTCGTAGAGACCCATCACGTGGTTGGAGACGACCACCTCGGCTGGAATGCTGCCGAGTCGATTGCGCGCGTCGTACATGGCCTCCTGCGCATCGTCGATGGCGGTCTCGTCAAAATCGGCGTCAAACTGGCCTGGTGAGTCTTTATCCGTCACGGTTGGTACCCTACCGGGCTGACAACTGAGGCGAAGTGGGGTGCCGTTCACGGTCATCCCCACCCGGCCACCAAGAGTTATAGGTGCGCCCGGGTCACACGCATTGCGTAGCATGCCGTCCACGGTCCTTCGGGCCCGATGCGGTGTGTCCGTTTTGTTTGGTGACATTCGCATCACCAACACAGGAGGGGCAACACCCATTGCACAGGAGTGAGCAGCCATAGCACCGCCGCAGACACCAGAACACCGGTACA
>JAYVVY010000093.1:0-4328 GCA_043786575.1 Ilumatobacteraceae bacterium | reverse complement strand
CGCCAACAAGTTGGCCCATTCGGCGGAGCATGGTGTGCCCAAGTTCTGGCACGTCACCTCGATGGTCTCGGCGAGCGGGGCATGAGCAAACAGGGTGTTGCCAAAGTCGAACAGCACTCCGCGGACATCGGGCATCCCCGAAGAGTACGCGCATCGGCCGGCGGCGCAAGGTCGAGCGGGTTAGCCTCCTCGGCCGTGACACGCATTGGGCAGCGAATCGTTGAGCGGCCCTACGCGTGGGTAGTGCTGCTGGCCATCGTGCTGCGGCTACCGACATTCGTTACCCGACTCTTCGACGCTGACGAAGCGGCGATCGGTGTCCAGGGTCTGGTCGTGCGCTCCGGGGGCACCCTCTATCGCGACATCTTTGACCGCAAGCCTCCCCTGCCGCCGCTGGCCTATGCCGCTTCGTTCTCGATGACCGACAGCACTGACATCCGCCCAATGCGTGTCCTCGTCACCATCCTTCTTGCGCTCGGCGGCCTGCTGATGGCGCACGAGGCAAAGCGTCAATGGGGAACCAACGCCCACGCTGCCTGGGCTGGCACGCTGTTTGTGACGGGCGCTATGGCGCTGTTTCCCGCCGATGCTGGTGGCGCCAACTATGCCCACTTCGCACTCCTGCCGGGCGCCGCCGCGCTGCTGTGGAGCAGGCGCCCAGAGTGGTTCTGGGGCCTCGCTGCTGGAATCGCATTCGGGCTTGCGCTGCTGACACGCCAAAGCTGGGTGCTTGCACTCCCGGCCGCGATGTACGGCGCGTGGCGCGCCGGCAGCTGGCGGAACATGGGGCTCCTCGCAGTGGGCACTGCGATCACGGTTTCCACGGTTGCGCTGTATGCACCGTTCGGTGCCTACTGGGAGTGGAACTTCACGAATAGCCCGGGCTTCGTGTTAGCCGCCGCTGGTGTCGGCATCTCTCTGCTTCGGGGGCTCGCCTCGAGCGCGGCGTTCATCGGCTTCCACATCACGATGGCGGCGTGCCTCTGGATCACACTGCGTAGTCGCAACCCACTGCGTGCCGCCGGTCGCGACGATCGCGACCTGTGGCTGTGGCTACTCTCCGGCCTCGCGGCTGTCGCCGCCGGTTTCCGCTTTTTCGGTCACTACTGGCTGCAGGTGCTCCCTCCGCTGGTCGTGCTCACCACGCCCGTGGTCGTGTCGCTCGCCGGTCGTGCTCGCAGGCTGGCGTTCGTGGGGGTGGCGGTGCCCGCGGCTGTCGCCTTCGCGCTGCTCTTCGTTCCCGGCTCGTTTCACCATCGCCCTGACCCCACGGAATTGGCTGCGTATGTTCACGACCACACCGCGGCCGACCAGCGCGTGTTCATCTGGGGTTCATTCCCCGAAGTGCTGGTCACGGCCGAGCGGCTCCCGGCCGGCGCCCTGGTGCACACAGACTTCGTGACCGGCAGATCGGGTGGCCGCCAAGACCCAGCGGTCACTCTGGCGCTCGCCACGCCCGGAGCACTGCAGATCATGATGGACGATTTGCACGCACGTCCCCCCGAACTGGTGCTGGACACATCCACCGCCAGCAACCTCGGCTACGCCAACTACCCACTGACGCTGTTTCCCGAAGTCGCCGACTTCGTCCACGACAACTATCAGCAGGTGACCGACGTCGACGGCGTGACGGTCTGGCAACTCGCGACTGACATCTGAGGCTGCAGCCTCTAGAATCGCCGAGATGGAGACGTGCGCCGACCGTGATGCTGCCACGCCGCTGCACGCCGCGCCGCATCCGCGCCGGCACCGCCACTCGAAACCGGCCAAGCACGCATGGCTTCGCGAAGTCGGCATCGTCCTTGGTTTCTACTACGTGTACCAGACCATCCGCAGCCTGGCCAACGTTGCTGGTGTGAAGAACAGGGCGCATAGCAACGCCCACTTCCTCGTCTCGGCGGAGAAGACACTTTTCATCTATCACGAGCAAGCTATTCAGCAAGCCTTCCTTGGGGCCAGATGGTTCATCAAGGCAATGAACGTCTACTACGGCACGCTGCACTTCATCATCACCGCCGGTTTGCTCATCTGGCTCTACGCCAAGCGCCACGACGCCTACCGCCGCTTGCGCAACCTGCTCGGTGCCACGACGTTTCTCGCACTGATTGGGTACTGGGCATTCCCACTGGCCCCACCGCGGCTGTACCTCCAGTGCGGCGGCGACATTCCCGCCATCGGCCCTGGTGGCGGGCTGGAGAAGCCCGATTGTTACGTGGACACGCTGGACAAGATCGGCGGTCTGTGGAACTACCAGAGCAGCGCCGCCAAGGCCATCGCCAACGCCTATGCGGCCATGCCCAGCTTGCACTTCGGGTGGGCACTGTGGTGCGCAATCGTCATCTGGCAAGAGGTCGGCGGGCGTCGCGGCAAAGTGCTGGCGGTGCTGTATCCCGCGCTCACACTCTTCGCGATCGTGGTCACGGCCAATCATTACTTTCTCGATGCCGTCGGCGGCGCGCTGATCTTGCTCGGCGGTCTGCAAATCGTGAAATGGAATGAGCGACGCCGGTCAGCCAAGCTGGCGGCGCCGCCCGTTCAGCAGCTCGCGACCGCGGAATAGGGCCATCGACGCAGCGAACACGGCCACCCCGGCCGTACCGCCGAATAGGAACGCCAACAGCGCCTGGTGCCGGGTCGGCTCGAACTTGGTGGCCACCCACACCATCGCTGCAACCGATGCGGTTGCCGAGACCAACGATTCTGCTGTCAGGCGAGCCGCCAGACGCGGGACCATTGCCCCCGTCAGCCGGTTCACTCGAATGGTCAGCAGCACCGCCGCAACAGTCTGCGCAGCCCCGTAACCAATAGCCAGTGCCGCCGCTCGCGAGCTCGGCGCCATCCATTCCGACGCCAATACCATCGTGACCACGCCAACGATTGCACCGGCCACCATCAAGATCGATGCGCGCCGCACATCACCAAGGGCGAACAGCACTCTGGTCATGATGAACGCAAGGCCGTAGCCGACCAAACCCGGCCCGAACGCGGCCATCGTGTGCGCAATCGGGCTCAATCCCTGGCTGGATGTTTGCCCGACGCCAGCCACCAGACGGGTGAGCGGCCAGGCGAGGGCGACCATTCCCGAGCCCGCGAGCACCAGCAATGGCACCGTGATGCGCATCGCATTGTCAATGGCAGTGCGCACCTCACCCAGTCGACCGCCCTGCCACCCATCGGCAACGCGTGGGCCAAGCGTGGTGGCAATCGTCACCGCAATCAGCGCGTGCGGCAATACATAAAAGGCGAACGCGTACACGAACACCGCAACGCCACCCGGTGCGCCATTGCCAAGCGCCAGCGCGGCTGCCGTGGGCACGAGGGTGCCAACGATCGACAACGTCGCCCAGCCAAACGACCGCCGCATCGACTGCACCGCCGGGTGCCCTGGCCTCCAGCGGGGGATCCAGCGCACGCCCGCGCGGCGCAGCGCGATCGCCGGGGTCAGGCTGGAGGCCACCACACCCAGCGTCGTCCCGCCAGCCAGCAGTATGAACTGCTGCGTTGTCAGTTCCAGGCTGGCCACCTGGCCGTCACGCGTGGCTCGAAACGCCACACATGCCACAATCACGATCACGTTGTTGACGGCAGGGGCCAGCGCCGCCGCCACATAACGCCCTTTCGCATTCAGTGCCGCACTGGTCACTGTCGCCACGCCGTAACAGACCAACTGCGGCACGAAGACCAGGACCATCGGCACCATCAGATGCAATTTGCGATCGGCCAACGAGGCCGACGGCTCGGCGAGGAGCAGCAGACGGCCAAGCAGTGGCGAGACGGCGGCACCCGCCACGGCCACCGCCGTCAGGCCAAGCACGATCACTGCCGCCGTCGCTTGCGTCGCATTGCTCAGCGCGGCGTTTCCGCCCGAACGACGTGCTGCCACGAACGACGGCACGAGCACCGCCTGCAGCACACCGCCCGCGACCAGCTCGAACAGCAGGTTCGGGATCATGTTGGCGGTTTGGTACACGTCGCCCAAGACGCCTACACCCAGCACGGCAGCCGTGGCGACCACCCGTCCGAACCCGGTGACGCGTGACAACAGGGTGCACAGCGTGACCAGGATCGTGTCCCGTCGCATTCCGGAACTCACCCCTCGGTCGAGTTCCTGGTCTGTCATCGGCTGCGTCGAGTCAACATTGCCGATGCATCACTTTTGGCATCGCTGTCGGCGCATCATTTCGGCGGACGCTGAACACGGTCGCCCAGGAGATCCGCAGCGTGGCGGCGTGCCGACTCTGCGGCTTCGTCACCCGACAGCATTCGCGCGACTTCATCAATGCGGTCGTGGCCCTCGACTCTGGTTGCGGTGGTCAGGGTTTGGCCAG
>JAYVVY010000092.1:0-6396 GCA_043786575.1 Ilumatobacteraceae bacterium | reverse complement strand
GATGGTCCAGCATCTCCAACAGCACCGCCTGCAGGATGCGACTACTCCAACCCGGCCCGAGCAAGCGACGGTTTGCGACCGCGCTGACCACGTTGCCAGCACCACCAATTGCAGCCAGACGAAGGTCTGGGCCGTGGCTCTTCGAGTAGCTGCGAATGTGCACGGTGCGCTGCGGCAACCACGTGCCGAGGCTGACCAGTGCCCCACTCGCGATGTCGCCGGAATGATCGTCCTCGACCACAATCGCGTCGCTCTCGGCCAGCGCGGCAGCCAGCTGCTGGCCGCGCCGAGCAGTCAGTGTGATGCCGGTGGGGTTGTGCGCGCGCGGCTGCAGAAACACCACGGTGGCACCCTGTGCGAGTGCGTCGGCCAGCCCTTCGGGGAGCATGCCTTCGCCATCCATGTCGACGCCGATGACGTCGGCGCCCAACAGATCGAGCAGGTCGAGCAACGGTGGGAAGGTCGGGTTCTCCACCACCACGCGGTCGCCGAGCCGAACGATCACGCTGGCAACGCGGTCCAGCGCGTCCAGCGCTCCATCGACCACTGTCAGCGCCTCGGGCGGGAACGGCCAGTCGGCGCGCACCCGCTCCGCCAGCTCTGGCAGCACCGGCTGATCGAGGTAGCTACTGGTGAGCGACTGTCGACTGACGCGGGCGATCACAGGGCGCAAATCGGGGAGTAACGCAGGGTCGGGCGTGCCACTGCTGAGGTCGAGCGCGAAGTGACCCGGGCCTTCAGTGACGCGCCGGTATCGGCGCGGCGTGGCCGGGCCAGTGGGCTGACGCACGTACGTGCCCTGCCGCCCGCGGGCGTCGATCGCGCCAACGGCTGCCAACGATTGCCACGCCTCGCTGACAGTGGTGGGCGAGACCCCAAGTTCCTTCGACAGCTCACGCACCGTCGGCAGACGGCTGTCGATGGCCAGCTCCGCGGCCGAGATCATCCGTCCGACCGCGGCCGCAATGCCGCGCGCGCTGCGGTCCGTCACGCGCGCGGCGATGGCTTTGCTGAGCGCTTTGGCGCCGGCGTCGGTGCTGAGAGCGTTGAACGGGTCGTTCATTGTCCGGTAACAATACATTTATTGTGCGGCCCTCGGTGTCACATTAGAGTCGGCCCATGGCGAACATCGTGAAAGCAGCACTTCTGCAGACGGATTGGGCCGGTACAAAGGACGCAATGCTCGACAAACACGAGCAGGCCGTCCACGAGGCGGCAGCTCAGGGCGCACAGGTGATGTGCTTCCAGGAGCTGTTCTATGGGCCGTACTTCTGCCAGGTGCAAGACACCGAGTACTACGAGTACACCGAGCAAATCCCTGACGGGCCCACCACGCAGCGCTTCCAGAGCATTGCCAAGGAGACCGGCATGGTGCTGGTGCTGCCGATGTACGAGGTGGTGCGTCCCGGTTTGTACTACAACACTGCGGCCGTCGTGGATGCCGATGGCACCTACCTGGGCAAGTACCGCAAGCAGCACATCCCCCAGACCAAGGGCTTCTGGGAGAAGTTCTACTTCGCGCCCGGCGACGGTGGGTACCCCATCTTCGAGACCGCGGTCGGCAAGGTCGGCGTCTACATCTGTTACGACCGCCACTTTCCCGAGGGCTGGCGTGCCCTGGGCCTCAATGGCGCCGAGATCGTGTTCAACCCGTCGGCCACCAGCCGCGGTCTGTCGCAGTACCTGTGGAAGCTGGAGCAGCCGGCATCGGCAGTTGCCAACATGTATTACGTCGGTGCCATCAACCGCGTTGGTATCGAGCCGCTGGGCGACAACGACTTTTATGGCGAGAGCTATTTCGTCGACCCGGAAGGCCAGTTCGTGGGTGCCGTCGGCGACACGTACAAGCCCGAGCTGATTGTCCGCGATCTCGACATGGACAAGATCAAGCAAGTCCGCGATCGTTGGGCGTTCTATCGCGACCGCCGGCCGGACGCGTACGACGACCTGTTCGAGCGATAAGGGGAACCACCAATGGCCACCACACTCATCAAGAACGGCAAGGTCATCAGCACCACCGGCGTGATTGCGCAAGACGTGCTGATCGACGGCGAGACCATCCGGGCGATGGGCGCGCCCGGCTACTTCACCGAGGAAGGGGTCGACAGCATCATCGACGCGGCGGGGAAGTACGTGATCCCCGGCGGAGTCGACGTGCACACGCACATGGAGCTGCCCTTCGGTGGCACGTTCGCCAGCGACACGTTCGAGACCGGCAGCAACGCCGCGGCCTGGGGTGGCACCACCACCATCATCGACATGGCGGTGCAGCGCTACGGCGAGAACGTGCACGAAGGCTTGGCCGAATGGCATCGCAAGGCGGATGGCAACTGCAGCATCGACTACGCGTTCCACCAGATCATCGGTGGCGTCGACGACCAGTCGCTGAAGGACATGAAGTACCTCGTCGAGCACGAGGGCATCAGCAGCTTCAAGCTGTTCATGGCCTACCCGGGCGTGTTCTACAGCGACGACGGCCAGATCCTGAAGGCCATGCAAACTGCCGCCGAGTGCGGGGCAATGATCATGATGCACGCGGAGAACGGCATCGCCATCGACGTGCTGGTGCAACAGGCGCTTGCCCGCGGCGACACGGACCCGAAGTTCCACAGCTACACGCGGCCCTCGCCGCTGGAGGCCGAGGCAACGCACCGCGCAATCGTGCTCTCGCATGTGGCCGGCAACGTGCCGCTCTACATCGTGCACATGAGCGCCGGCGACGCGCTCAACGAGGTTGCCGCGGCCCGTCACAACGGCCGCAACGTGTTTGCCGAAACCTGCCCGCAGTACCTGTGGCTGACGCTGGAAGAGACCCTTGGCAAGCCCGGATTCGAGGGCGCCAAGTGGGTGTGTAGCACGCCGGTGCGCTCGCGAGACCACGACCCGGACTACATCGGCCAGATGGGCCACGGTCACCAGGGCGACCTGTGGAAAGGGTTGCGCATGAACGAGCTGGCAATTGTCAGCACCGATCACTGCCCGTTCTGCATGAAGGACCAGAAGGAACTGGGCCTGGGCAACTTCAGCGCAATCCCCAACGGCATCGGCAGCGTCGAGCACCGCATGGAGCTGCTGTACCAGGGCGTTGTGGCTGGCGAGCTGTCGTTGGAGCGTTGGGTGGAGACGTGCTGCACCACGCCGGCGCGCATGTTTGGTATGTACCCGAAGAAGGGTGTCATCGCACCCGGCGCCGATGCCGACGTCGTGGTGTGGGACCCGAATTCGAAGACCAAGATCGGCATCAACGACAAGCACCACATGAACATGGATCACAGTGCGTGGGAGGGTTGGGTTATCGACGGCAAGGTCGACACCGTCCTCTCGCGAGGCATGGTGGTCATGTCGAACGACACATTCCACGGACGTAAGGGGCACGGTCAGTATGTGCGACGTGGGCTCTCGCAGTACCTCGTCTAACCCTCCCGCTTCGGGGCTACGACCACCTTCGCTCCTCGACACGGTCGACCCCGTTCGGGGCTGCAGCCACCTTCGCTCCTCGACACGGTCAGGGGAAACCCCGCCCCTGACCTACCGTCTCGTCGCCGAAGCTGCCCGCTCCCCTCACTCCTCACGGAGCATCTTTTCAAAACCAATCTCAACTGAATTGAAGGACTACTCATGAATCGCATTTCTCACTGGATCGACGGGCACGTTGTTGAAGGCAACTCGGGGCGGTCGGGGGTTGTGTTTGATCCGGCTACGGGTCAGCAGGCTTCCTCTGTGGATCTGGCTTCTTCGGCTGAGGTTGACTCGGCGGTTGCGGTCGCTCTTGCTGCGTTTCCGGCTTGGCGGGCTACGAACCTTTCGCGGCGGGCGGAGGTCATGTTCCACATGCGCGAGTTGGTGGATGCGAATCGCAAGGAGATTGCGACGTTGCTCACCAAGGAGCACGGCAAGGTCCTGGGCGATGCGCTTGGCGAGGTGGCTCGTGGTCTCGAGAACATCGAGTTTGCTTGCGGCATCCCCAACTTGATGAAGGGCGGATACAGCGAGCAGGCCTCCACCGGCGTGGACGTCTACAGCATCAAGCAGCCGCTTGGTGTCGTGGCCGGTATCACGCCGTTCAACTTCCCGGCGATGGTGCCCATGTGGATGTTTGCCAACGCTCTTGCGTGTGGCAATACGTTCGTGCTCAAGCCCTCCGAGAAGGATCCCTCGGCGAGCATGTTCATTGGCGAGCTGTTGAAGCAGGCAGGTTTGCCCGATGGGTGCTTCAACGTGGTCAACGGCGACAAGGTGGCTGTAGATCGGTTGCTGGAGCACCCGGATGTGCAGGCCGTGAGCTTTGTGGGCAGCACTCCGATTGCTCGCTACATCTATGAGACCGGCACCAAGAACGGCAAGCGGGTGCAGGCGCTTGGCGGCGCCAAGAACCACATGCTGGTGTTGGCTGATGCCGATCTCGACATGGCCGCGGATGCTGCGGTGTCGGCCGCCTATGGCAGCGCTGGGGAGCGGTGCATGGCCGTGTCTGTGGTGCTGGCCAGCGAGGCGATTGCGGATGATCTGGTGGCCAAGATCAAGGATCGTATTCCTGCCATCAAGGTCGGGCCGGCCAGCGAGGATGGCAGCGAGATGGGGCCGCTGATTACTGGCGAGCACCGCGACAAGGTCAAGGGCTACGTCGACGGGGCGCCAGGTGAGGGCGCGACGGTTGTGGTCGACGGCACCGTCGACGTTCCGCCTGCGGGCTTCTTCCTCAACCCGAGCCTCATTGACAACGTGACGCCGGGGATGAAGTGCTACGACGACGAGATCTTTGGGCCGGTACTCACTGTTACTCGCGTGCACGGGTACGACGATGGCGTGGCGCTGATCAACTCCAACCAGTACGGCAACGGCACGGCCATCTTCACTCGTGACGGTGGCGCTGCTCGCCAGTTCGAGTTTGACGTGCAAGTCGGCATGGTCGGCGTCAACGTGCCGGTGCCCGTGCCCGTCAGCTACTACAGCTTCGGCGGTTGGAAGAACAGCCTGTTCGGAGACACGCACATCTACGGGCCGGAAGGCATCAACTTCTACACACGCACCAAGGTCGTGACCAAGCGCTGGCCGGACCCGCGCACCAGCAAAGTCGACCTCGGCTTTCCGCAGAACAGGTAGGGCTGATGCAATTCGGAGTTGTCCTCCAAACCACACCGCCCTCGCGGCGCGTGATTGATCTTGCCAAGCGAGCGGAGTCGTTTGGCTTCGACTACGTCTGGACCTTTGACAGCCACATTCTGTGGCAAGAGCCCTATGTGATCTACAGCCAGATCCTGGCGGAGACGCGCAACGTGATCGTTGGGCCGATGGTCACCAACCCGGCCACCCGCGACTGGACCGTGACCGCCAGTGTGTACGCCACGCTCAACGAGATGTTCGGCAATCGCACGGTGTGCGGCATCGGTCGCGGCGACAGTGCTGTTCGTGTGACGAACGGGGCGCCGACCAATCTGGCTACCTTGCGCGACAGCATTCACGTGATTCGAGAGATGGCCAATGGTCGTTCCGTGGAGTACAAGGGCAGCGAATTGCGACTGCCGTGGGCCTCGAAGAGTCGTTTGGAGATGTGGGTCGCGGCCTATGGACCCAAAGCGCTGGCGCTGACCGGTGAGGTGGGCGACGGGTTCATTTTGCAGCTGGCGGATCTGTCGATCGCGGAGTGGACAATCAAAGCTGTGCGCGACGCGGCCGCGGCCGCGGGACGCAATCCTGACGACATCACCATCTGCGTTGCTGCACCCGCGTATGTCACTGATGGCACCGAGGCTGGGTTGGCGTACGGGCGTGAGCAGGTGCGTTGGTTTGGCGGCATGGTGGGCAATCATGTGGCCGACATCGTTGCCCGTTACGGCGACGACGCGCCCGTGCCGAAAGCGCTCACCGACTACATCAAGAACCGCCAGGGCTACGACTACAACGAGCACGGCCAGACCGGCAACAGCCACACCACATTCGTGCCCGACGAGATCGTCGATCGCTTCTGCATCGTCGGCCCCGTGGAGACGCACATCACGCGGATGCAGGAACTGAAAGACCTGGGCGTCGACCAGTTCGCCCTCTACCTGCAGCACGACGACAAGGACCACACCCTGCAGGAGTACGGGGAGAAGGTCATGCCGGCCGTGGCCGAGCACGTGAAGGCCCGCTCGTGAAGCCAGGTGCTGAAGCACGTAGCTGTTACTTGGCGTTCACTTTTCCCGAACCGCAGGCTGATGGGCGCGGCGTATTCTCGGGCTGTCCCTCATGACTTCTGAGACCGTTCCGACTATCGCCCGTTCGCCTCGGCTGTGGCTACTGCGCGCTCGCCGCGCTGTCATGTTCTTCATCGCCCTTGCGCTGGTGGCCGCCAGCTGGGAGCTCTACAAGAAGTTCGGGCCGCAAGACGGCGGGGAAGTGTTCGGCTGGAAGATC
>JAYVVY010000091.1:0-8587 GCA_043786575.1 Ilumatobacteraceae bacterium | reverse complement strand
CAACCCTCGCGCACACCTATTACCTGCTCGATGCCGCGCTCACTGACCTTGGCGATCCCGAGGCCGAGAAGTATCGCCTGCTCGCGCTGCCCGTGTTCGAGGAGCTGGGTGATCTCGTAGCCCAAGCAAACGTGCTCAATAACCTGTCCATCGACGCAATGTACGAGGGTCGTTGGCACGAGGCACTGGGCCTCATCGAACGATGCCGTCAGGCCCGCATCGCCGCGGGCGATGTCGTGGGCATTGCGAACGCGTCACACAACGAGGGCGAGCTGCTGTCGGATCAAGGTCACCTCGCCGAAGCCGAGCCGTTCTTTCGCGAGGCTCGCCGTATTTGGCGAGCTGCTCAATACCCAATGGGCGTCGCCGCCAGCACATGCGGCCAGGGCCGTGCGGCCAACCGCGCCGGCCAGTTCGAAGAGGGCCAACGCTTGCTCGCGCAGGCACGTGAGTCATTTCAGGCGATCAACGCCGTCGGATGGGTCACCGAGGTAGACGCCCGCGTCACCGAGGGGTTCGGACTCGCCCGCGATTGGTCACGGTGCCTGGCCGGCGCCGATGAACAACTTTCCTCGCCAGCGATCGCCGAAAACGGCCCAGCCTTCGCCTTCTTCTTACGTATGCGCGGGGTGAGCCGGGCGCGGCTCGGCGACATACCCGGGTCCCTTCCCGATCTGCATCAGTCCATCGACGCCGCTACTGCGAGCGGAGCTGTCTACGAGATCGCGCTCGGCTACTACGAGCTCGGTCGCGTGGCGCCTGGCGATGAAGGTCGCGAGGCGCTGACCCGGGGTCGCCAGATGCTCGAAGACCTCGGCGTCATCGCGATCGATCGTGTGGCGCTGCCGACGAACGAATCAGCCGACTGAGCAACGGTCCTCGCGGACTAGAGCTGGATGACGTCGCCCTCGACGGCCACATCGACCACCGTGTTGTTTGCGAGCCGGAGCTGGTCGCGCATCGCGAATACCTGCTCGTCGGTTCGCCCAGGGTCGTGGTGGAACAGCAGCACCCGACGCACACCACAATGCTGTGCGAGCGTGACGCAGTACTGGGCAGCCGCATGACCCCACGTCGCTCGCTCGGGGAGCTCTGCGCTCGTGTACTGCGCGTCGTGGATCAGCAGATCGGCGCCGCTCGCCAGTTCGACGGCGGTGGGGTGCAACTCGCCTAACCCGTCGGCACCCGGCCCGATGTCGTGCGGTGAATGATCGGAGAGGTAGGCCACTGTGGACCTGCCGTCGCTGATCCGCAGGCCCATCGTTCTGCCTCCCTGGTGCGGGATGTCGCGCGCCAGCACGGAGAACGGCCCGACCTCGAACGTTCTCTGGCCGTACGTCGAGAACTCCCAGTCGCCATGTAGCCCGGTGGGCGTGATGGGGAACAGCGGCGGCCCCATCAACCGGGTGATCAGCTCGCGTGCATCGACACCCTGCTCGGGCAGCATCACGTGCACGCTC
Source organism: Ilumatobacteraceae bacterium (assembly GCA_043786575.1). Taxonomy (GTDB): domain Bacteria; phylum Actinomycetota; class Acidimicrobiia; order Acidimicrobiales; family Ilumatobacteraceae; genus UBA668. Next base: position 7,127 of record JAYVVY010000091.1, on the reverse strand, counting down.
GCGTCCGGCCGGTTACCCGCAGCAAAGAACGGAAGGCCCATCACATGGTCCCAGTGGAGGTGGCCCAGGACGATCGTTCCCTTGAACGCCTCACCCGCAAGCAACGTCGTGAGGTTGCGCAGCCCAGTGCCTGCGTCAAGTACCAGTACCGGCGGCCCATCATCGACACCGATAGCGACGCATGACGTGTGGCCACCCACCCGTTCGAAGGCATTCCCAGGTGAAGGAGAGGATCCACGGACCCCACAGAGGTGGACCAGCACGGGGGCGATCGTAGCGCGAGGAGGTGCGTGCGACCCTGACCGACCCCGGACGTGGCCATCAGTCCGAATCGCCCGATTAGGTTGTCTCGGATGAGCTGGGACGGGGGCGCCGCAATCATGGCGACGTCCGTTGCCGCTTCACAACCGACCACTCGCAACAACGTGCGGGGGAACGACCGATGAGCGGCGACAGCGGCCAGGTTGCGTTGCTCCTCCGCGTGGCGCGCACCCCGGGGCTGCGGCGGGTGCACCTCAGCTTCGTCGCGTTCGCGTTCAGCGAGCACGCCACGTGGTTGGCCATCCTCGTCTACGCGCTGCAGCGCGGCGGGCCACGCGAGGTCGGCATCGTGGCCGTCGCCCAGTTGATCCCGGGCATCATCGCAGCGCCGTTCGCCGCGTTCGCGGGCGACCGGTTCCGCCCGCAGAGGGCGCTCGCGTTTGGGTATGGCGCGCAGTCCGTCTCCATGGCTGCCACCGCCGTTGCGATGGCGGCCGGTTGGTCAATGGCCGCATACATCGCGGCCGCCTGCGCTGCCACGTGCATCACGTTCACGCGGCCCGTCATGGGTTCCTTGTTACCGACCATCACCCACTCCCCTCGCGACCTAGTGGCCGCCAACGTCGTCGCCGGTTTGATTGAGCAGGTCGGAGTCTTTGCCGGCCCGTTGGCCGCCGGCGTATTGATGGGGGTGTGGTCGCCCACCGCTGTGTTCGTTGTCGCGGCCGCGGCCGTGGCCTGCGCGAGCGCGGCGGTCCTCCTCGTTGACCCGCTGGACGACGCAGCCGACCGACCGTCGCTCGGTGCCAGTGACGTGCGGGATGAGGTCTTCGCCGGGTTCTCGACGCTGCGGACCCATCGCCGACTACGGACGTTGGTCATCCTGGGCGCGGCGGCCGGTGTCGTGAAGGGCATCGGCGATGTCATCTTTGTCACGTTCGCCGACGCGCGCCTTCATGGCGGCAGCGATCAGGCTGGCTGGCTCGCCGCCGCGTTCGGCGTGGGGGCCGTCTTCGGCGCCGCCGGCACCACACGACTCGTGCGCAGCGCGCGTGTGGATCGCGAGTTCCTGTCTGCTGCCGTCTTCGCCGGTGTCGCTCTGCTCTCACTCGCCGCCATTGGGCAGCTCGGTCCTGCCCTGCTGGCCTTCGCGCTGATGGGGGCCGCTGCGACCATCCTGCAACTGACCTCGTCCATCACCATCCAACGCAATGCGCCCGGGGACGTGCTGGCACGGGTCTTCGGCATCCTCGAGGGTCTCAGCATGGGAGCGATCGCACTGGGCTCATTCGCCGTCACCGTGCTGGTGGCAGCGACCACGTTGGGACGGGCGTTTGTCATCCTTGCTGTCGCACTTCTCCTCTTCGTACTCACTGGCGTCGTGCGCCTGCGACGTGATGGTGCCGAAGTGGCGTTGGTCGATGAAGACATCGTCGAGCGCCTGATCGCAGACCCGCTGTTCGCCCCGCTGTCGGCTCCCATGGTGGAACGGCTGGCGCGTGCGGCCGAGCCACTGCTCGTAGAGGCCGGGCACGTCGTGATTGCGCAGGGCGGCATCGGTGACCGCTATTACCTCGTGGTCGAGGGCACCGCCGACGTCACCATCGACGGTGAGCACGTTGGCCGGCTCGGCTCGGACGCGACATTCGGCGAGGTAGCGCTCATCCGCGACATCCCTCGTACGGCCACCGTTACCGCAACGACCGCAATGCGGTTGCTCGCCGTACCGCGCGACGCGTTCCTGGAGGCGATCACCGGACACCTGCGCAGCCGCCGCACTGCCGATGCGACCGTCAGACGCTTCCTCGGCGAGCAGAACCCCTAGGCGATCGAGGTCTGCGCGGCACGCAGGCGCTCGCAGGCATTCAGCAACAGGCGGTAGGTAATCTCCGGCTGCTCCTTCAGCAAGGGTCGCAGCGTGATCGAGGCGAGTGAGAATGCGAGCACCTCAGTGGTGGCAACAACCGACGCGGAGCGCGGCTCGCGGTCGATCACGGCGTACTCGCCAAAGTGTTGGCCGGCGCCCAGCATGTTGACCACGTGGCCATTCACGCGGACCTCGGCGTTGCCGCTGATGATCATGTAAAAGCGCCCGGAACTATCGCCCTGCGTCACTATCTCGTCACCGGGGTCGAACGTGTGCTGATGACACATGGTGGCAATCTGCTGCATTGTCTTCTTCGGGAGACCGGCGAACAAGGACACCCGGTCCAGCGCCTCGATCAGTGAAGCGTTCGCGTTGGCGGCGGCCCGCTTGTTCGACATGGTGTAAGTCCTCCGGGTCTGATGCTCACGAGTATCGGACCGTTTTACTACACGCACGTCACGGTCGCGTCACCTGGTGTGGCGGCTGCTCGACCTCGGCGCTGCCGGGCAACATTTCGATGATTTGATCGGCGATGGGCACCAGCCGAGCAAGGCTCTCGAGCTACTGGCATGCAGTGACAGCGCAGAAGGCCCGGAAACGGATTGTTTCCGGGCCTTCAAAGCGGAGCGAATGGCCGTGGGTCTCAAGGTGAGTTTCGGACCCGGCCCTAGATTGTGCAGTGTCCTCAGTTGCTGACCGGGCGGGTATCCCTGACGAGGCCCATCAGGATCAAGCCGAAGCCGAACACTGCCAAGCCGAGGAGTGCGAGCTGGCTTGAGTCGTTACCGGTCGAGGGCAGCTGCTTATTTGTCGAGCCCCCGGCCACAGGCGACAAAGGTGCCTCGGAGAGCACCAAGCTCGTCGTAGATGCCGGTGCAAGGGTCGTTGGCAACGGCGCCGCAGAGCCGAGCAGAGTTGTCGTGGTCACCGCCGGCACCGCCGTGGTCGTGGTCGTCGCAGCCGTGGTGGTCGGTGCCATCGTGGTGGTGGTCGGTGCCATCGTGGTCGTGGTCGTCGCAGCCGTGGTGGTCGGTGCCATCGTGGTCGTGGTCGTCGCAGCCGTGGTGGTCGGTGCCATCGTGGTCGTGGTCGGTGCGGTCGTGGTGGTGGTCGGTGCCATCGTGGTGGTGGTCGTCGTCACCGTTCCACACGGCGGGTGGCTGATGACGAAGTTGCCGTACCCGGTGATGTCGGAGGTGGCCGGGAACGTCATGGTCACGGACGTGATCGTGAAGTTTCCGGTCTGATTGACGGTGTTGTTGAGGAAGTGTGCGACGTTGCCGCCGGCGAGGTCGGTGAATGATGCGACCGCTGTGCTGCCGTCGGAGAACGTGATGTTGACCGCGCCGAAGTCATTGCCGTCGATGACGGAACCCTCGGGGTACTCGAGCTGATTCATGATGAAGTGCCACCCATCGCGATTCGGGTCGCACGATTTGCCGGCGCTCGAATACGGCGCGTTGCCGACAGTGACGGTAGAGCCCGGACCGACGCCCACGGCTGAAGCAGTACCGCTCGCTAGACCGAGTGCACCACCACCGAGAGTAAGAACAGCGCCCGCAAAACAGAGAGAGCGAGCAAGACGAGTTTGAGTGAACATAGTGACCTTCCGTCGGAATGATTGAGGAATTCCTTGTACCCGAGGCCTGAGCTGGCTAGACACCCAAACCTCACCCGACTCACAGAACCACTCTGCGCGCGATTATCGTCACAGCTCCGGATACTTACCCTTGAGTCCTTCGTAGTCCGCGCAGCCGCGCCTGCGGGTCTCTCCGAAGTGAGGCTCCCCACGGCACCAGAAGCGGAATGATGACACCAAGTAGGGTTCGCTGGACGGTTTTTCGGGTACAGGCGGGGATGCCAACTGACGCCGACCCCGCGGATAACCGACTTCATTGGCGCCGCGGAATGTTCGGAGGAGCCCGACGGATCCACGCCAGCGAGTGGTCGCAGCGCCACTGGTCGAGTCGTACCTTGCACAGCGTGGGCGACGCTGCTGCACACGCTGGCTCGGGAATTCTGGCCGGAGTGCTCGTCGTCGGCTGGCTGCTCGTCGGGCTCGCCACGGGCTTTCCAGGATGGTGGCAGACCACGTTGTACTCCACGACTGGCTCCGTCACGTTCGTGATGGTCTTCGTGATCCAGCACACTCAGCAGCGACAGGTCGCTGCAACGCAGCGCAAACTCGACGAACTGCTCCGGTCGTCCGAGCACGCCGACTCAACCCTCATCGCGGTTGAGGAAGCGCCAGATGACGCCCTCAAGGACCTCGCCCGTTTCCATGTTGCGGAACGGGAACAGGCGCAAAACGCCGACTGACCGGTCACACCTCGCTAGCCAGACGGCACGCTGGCTCGGGCAAACGTGCCCTTGCTTCAGTGTTGGTGCAGAACCTGTGAGCGGAACACGCGAGGGCTGTAGGCGGTGAGGACGACATCGCCGTGCGCGCGGGCCGAAGCCGAGCGGGGGAAGCCGAGGAACGGACCGAGCTCGCCGAAGTACTGGCCCTCACCGATGCGGTTGAGGAGGTCTTCGCTCCTGTCGGCGTTCACCCGAACGATGTCGACCTCGCCGCTGTCGATGACGTAGACCAGATCGGATCGGTCGCCCTGTTCGAACACAGACGCTCCGGTAGTCAGCGTCACCTGGTGTGTCGGCTGCTCGGCCTCGGCGGTGCCGGGCACCATCTGAATGAGTTGATCGGCGATGGGCACCAGCCGGGCATCGTGAGTCGACACCACGATGGTTCGTCCCTGAGCCCGGAGTTCCTGGAGCAGGCGGATGACCGCTTCGGCCTGGATGTGGTCGAGGTTCGCCGTGGGTTCGTCGGCGATGAGCAGCTGCGGATCGTTACCGAGCCCCCTTGCCACCGCGACCCGTTGTTGCTGGCCGCCCGACAACTTCGACGGACGATGATTCGCCCGGTCGGAGAGGCCGACGATCTCGAGCAACTCGTCGGCCCGTTCGAACGAGGCCCGACGATCGCGACCCGTGAGCACCATTGGTAGGGCAATGTTCTCGCGTGCGGAGAGTGACGGGATGAGGTTGAACGCTTGGAACACGAAACCAACATGGTCGCGGCGGTAGGCCTCGAGCTTGCGCGGACCTAACCCGGTTATATCGATGTCGCCGAGCCGGATTGAGCCCGATGTCGGCGTGAGGATGCCACCGAGGCACGAAAGTAGGGTCGTCTTCCCGCAGCCCGAGGGCCCGAGCAGCACTGCCAGCTCGCCGCCGCGGGCGTCAAACGACACGCCGTCGAGCGGGCGCACCGCGTAGCCGTCGTGCACGAACTCGACAACGAGATCTCGCACCTGTACATCGCTCATGTCATGCTCCTGCTCCGGCGAACGCCAATGCCGGATCTGACCGGGCGACCCGGCGCATGCCGACCGCTCCGGCGACGAGTGCCATCACGACTGCAAGTACCGGTAACTGCCAGAACGCCCGGGCCGGCACCGTGACCTTCAACGGGAACGCCGGCGCAAGGAACATCTGGACGACAACGGCCAATCCAACCGAAGCAAGCGCAACGAGTACGGCCTGGAGTGCCAAGCTCGCAAGGAGGGTGCGGTTCGACACTCCGATCGCCTTGAGTACAGCGAAGTCGCGCTGCCGTTCCAGCGCCGAGAGGTACACCACGGCCCCGATAATCACCGCAGCCACAATCCACAGCAACGCGCGGACAAGGTCGACCGAGGCGATTGCGCCGTCCAACGGAGCCAAGAGGTCCTTCGCGACGGCGTCGGCCTCGACCGCCTTCGTGCCGGGCGGCACCGCGCCGACGTCGCCGTCCACCAGTACCCCACTGATCACGTCTCTGCTGCGGAACACCAGGTCTTGTGCCTCCGGCAGCACCATGAAGACGAGCGGCACTCCTGCGAGCACGGTGGTGTCGCTCGAATGGCCCACCACGGTGAAGGGGACTCCGCCGACCTTGACCGTCTCGCCGACGGCTGCCCCGATGGTCTCGTCGACGACCACCTCGCCCGGCCCTTGCGCCGAACGACCGTCGACTGTCCGTGGGGTTCCGAGCGCTTCCGGGTTGTGACCGACGAGGATGACCTGCTCGGCGTGGTCACCGACGGCGATGCTCGAGCGGGAGGTGACCACCGGCGCCACGGTGGCCGCGGTGGCGGCGTCGACCGCATCAACCGAATCAGCAGGCATGGTGGAGGACGCGGTAAACGGGCCGGTCACGCCTTCGGCGATCACCCATGTCGACGCGCCGAACCCGCCGACGGTGTCGAAAGGTTCCCGATGGAATTGCTCGACCAGCCCGGTCATCACAAACAGCAACGAGAACACGACCGCGCCCAGGAGGGTGACCACCACGAAGCGGACTGCGCGGAACCGTAGATCACGAAGCGTCAGCAGGATCATCTCGACACCGCAAGCCACGGCTGGGCGTCGGCCCATTCGGTGATCGAGTTCCGGGCGTCTCGGTAACCGACGCCGGCGACTTCGTGAACGCGGTCGAACTCGAGCAGGCCCACACCCGGAAGTTGAAGTTGCAGGAGTAGGTCGACCACACCGTCGCGCATGACGGCCTGATGATTGTGCACTGCGCCAGTCAACATGCTGCGGAGCAGAACCGCCGACACGCCGGGGAACTCGGTGGGGGCGCGTCGAATGCTGGAACGCAACGCACGGAACCCGGACACGGACGTGCCGTAATCGGCCTTCGCCCGGGGGCCTTGCTGGGGGGCCACATCCACGGCGATCACCGTTCCGATAGTCGGGTCGAGACGCATGGTCTCGACCGGCAAGTTGTTGAGCACCCCGCCGTCAACAAGCAGATCGCCGTCAACGGGAACCGGGGGCAACACACCCGGAATGGCCACACTCGCCCGAATCGATCGTGGAACGTCACCTCGACGATGAACTTCCAGCCGTGACCGGGTGAGGTTCGTCGACACGCAGTAGAACGGGAGCCACAGGTCTTCGATGTCGTAGCCACCGAACATCGCGTCGAGGTTCTTGCTGATCCGCTCACCCT
>JAYVVY010000090.1:0-2778 GCA_043786575.1 Ilumatobacteraceae bacterium | reverse complement strand
TGACGAGATCCGACGCGGTCGGCGTGTTCGGGATCTTGCGATACCTCGGCCGGCCCGGCAGCCCAGCGATCCCGAGCCGGCGCATCACCAGCTCGACGGTGCAGCGCGCGACGGTCATCTGCCGGCCCAACACGAGCTCGGCGTGAACACGACGGGCCGTAGGTCTGACGCAACTCGTCGTGGACCTGGCGGATCACGTCGGCGACCATCGCGTGACGCACCGAACGCGCTGACGGCTTGCGGTGCTTCCACAGGTAGAAACCCGACACCGACACGCCGACGACGCGGCAGGTGACTTCGATCGGGAGGCCCTCGCTCACGACCTGAGCGACGACCTCCCACCTCCTTTGGGTCCGACCGGGCCTTCAGCAACTCGTTCGCTCGACGCATGACCTCCAGCTCAGTCTCAAGCTCGCGGATCCGTTTGCGAGCTGCGGTCAGCGCAACCGATTCGCTCGTCGAAATTCCGGCGCGAACGCCACGATCAATCTGATCCTGGTTCCGCCAGTTGTAGACCGTCTGCGCCGTCATCCCGAGTTGCTCGGCAATCTCAGCAACCGGCTTTCCGGCCTCGATCAGATCGAGCACCCTGCGACGGAACTCGACCGGATATCTCCTTGGCACGATGACCTCCTCATCATTGCCCGAGATTCAAGTACCGACGAACGCGCGAATCCAGGGTCAGACCAATCCAACATTTCATCCAAGAAATTCGCCGACAGTGGGTGTCACAGGGCAACACTGCACGGACTCGCCGGCGGACAAACCGCTGGTAGATAGCATCATCTGGCACCACCCGGACGGCCCGACGCCGACTCATAATCCCTCGGTCGTGGGTTCGATACCCACCCGCCCCACAGGATGCAGCCGGCTGACTTCGGCCAGCGACGCCGGGCCACACAGCTCGGTCGGGTCGTGCATCACCGTGTTTGGCTAGGGTGGCTCAGTGGTCGACAGCTCTCGTACGGATTCGCTGAAGCTCAAGGCTGGAAGCCGATATGAGCGTTTGGAGCAGTCACGCAAGACGGGGCCGTTCGTCGCGCTTGGCAAACGGTTCTTCGAGATCGGCGGCGACACGTACTCCGGGCTGCTGGCGATCGAGCTCTTCACCACCGTCTTGCCACTAGTAATCATCGGCTATGGCTACTTCTCGGGCTTCTCCAGCACCGCAAGTGCCGGCAGCATTTTCTCTCGTCAACTGGGGCTTACTGAGAGTCAAGCCGAGATGGTCCGGTCCGCGTTCGGCTCCTCGGCAGGATTGAAGTCCACCTGGACAGTCTTCGGGCTCCTTGGCTTCTTGATCTGGGGCATTCCGATGGCACTCACCGTCGCCGGCATGTTTGCGAAGGCGTGGCGTCGCGAGCAGTACCGGATCGCTGCACGGATTTGGCGTTCGGCGGTGTGGTTCTTCCTGTATTTAGTGACGCTGACGGCTCGCGAATACATTCTTACAGCGTTCGATCTCAGCTGGTACGGAAGGCTGCCACTCTTCATTTTGTCGTTGATTCCCACGTGGGTGTTCTGGTCGTTGAGCCCAGTTCTGCTTGTCAAAGATGGTGGCCGGGGAAAGAAGTTTCTGTTGTTGGCCGGTCTTGCCGGCGTCGTGATTGACGGAGTGATTCTCGTCCCGGCCGGTCGCATTGTGTTCCCGATATTGCTCGACGGATGGGTGCCATTTGGCCCCATCGGTGTGGCGATGACAATGATGACGTGGGCGGGTGTGGTCGGCGTCGCCTGGGTACTGACCGCGTGCGCCGGGGCGCTGGTGTGGGAACGAAATGCACCCCTAGCGACGGTGATCGAAGCGCAGGTTGACGTGCCGCAAGCCCCAGACGAGGCAATGCCGGCAACCTGAGTAGATGGTCGTGCTCGAGTCCGAGTGGAGTCGATCGGTCAGGTTGGTTGTGCCGACACGAACAGGTCGAGACCGAGCTGGCGCGACAGGTAGCGCGCCACCGACTGCCCGCGCACGCTGTTGCCGGCCGCGTCGAGCGGTGTTGAGTAGGTGGCCAGCCCGCCCTTGCCCGGGGACACGGTGAAGATGCCGCCGCCGATGCCGCTCTTTCCCGGCAGACCAACCTGGTACAACCAGTCGCCCGACGTCTCGTACAACCCGGCGATGACCATCACCGCCAGAACGTCGTGGCAGGTTGCCGCATCGACCACGCGCTCGCGGGTGAGCGGGTTGACGCCGCCACAGGCCAACGTTGCGCCCATCACGGCCAGGTCGTGAGCGGTGACGCCGAGCGAGCATTGGCGCGTGTAGAGATCGACGGTCTCGGCTGGGTCCCAGTAGATGGCATCGACCGCCTGTAGAAGGCGGGCGATGGCTTGGTTGCGATGATTGGTGGCCGAGGCCGACGCATAGACCTCCTCGTCGACCGCAAGCTCTCGCCCGGCGAAACGCGAGAGCTCACGATGAAGGTTGGTCCACTTCTCGTCAATGGTGGCGCCTGGCACCAGGCTGGCGGTGGCGATCGCACCCGAGTTCACCATCGGGTTCGTGTGACCTCCAGAACTTCGCTCGATGGCCGAGAGCGAATTGAACGCCAGACCGGTGGCGTTCACACCAATCCGCTGATGCACTTCTTTCGCCCCCAGTTCCTCGAGTACCAGGGCAAGCGCGAACGGCTTCACCACACTCATGATGCTGAACTCGACGCGAGTGTCGCCTGCCTCGAAGGCGTTGCCGTTGGCACCCACGATGCACACACCAAAGCGATTGGGGTCGGCGCGCTGCAGCGCCGGATACACCGACGAGTTCTCACCAGCAGTCTC
>JAYVVY010000089.1:0-4030 GCA_043786575.1 Ilumatobacteraceae bacterium | reverse complement strand
TTGGAGATGGAGAACGGCGGGGTGAACAACCCGCTTCCGGTAATGACAACACGATCAGGCACGGCCGCCGACCCTACTGCCGAACGACTCACTACTTCGCTGCTGGCACGACCCGTAGGCCGGTGCGCACGAAGTCGTTGCCGGTACACAGCAGGGGGACGTCGAAGTGCGTTGCCAGCGCATGGCTGAAGCAATCACCAAAGTTGAGCGCAGCTGGGTGCCGTCCTTTGCCGAACGCTGCGAACGCCTCGCGGGCCAGCGCCAACTGGAGGTTGTCGACGGGCATCGTGATGATGCCCGCGTCGCGGCACAGATCGTCGAGCTGAGCCTGCCCGTCGGCTCCCTTGCGACCCGACATCACCATGGATGCCTCGAGAAGGCTTGCGGCCGAAACGACCAGTCCGCGATGCGTGGACAGAGCGTCGATGATCTGAGCACGAGCAGGTTCGCCCAACAGGACGCTGACCAGTGCAGATGTGTCGACGCTGAGGTCGATTGGAGAGACGCGCCTCACAGCCTCGCTACTTGTACTGCTCATACCGGCAAACCGTTCTCGTCCCACTGCAAGACATCATCCGCGCTCGCGTCGTTCAAGACGGGCAGTGCGTCGAATGCCGCGATTGCTGCCTCGATGCGCTCGCGCTTGGAACTGGTGCGTAGCCGCTCACGCTCCAGTCGCTCACGCAGGCTGATGGTGATTGCTGTCGTGAGACTTTCGCCGGTGCGTTCGCAGAGCTCGCGCAGCAGGTGGTCTGCCTCGTCATTCTTGATACTGAACGCCATTCTAGAATGCTAGTCACTTTCTAGAATGCCCGTGTCAACGTTCTATACTCGCGTTCGCATGACAGCCACCGTGTTTGACTCGCCGCCGCCCGCGTACGACCACGACGAGGTTGTTCGACTCGCCGGTCAATACTTCGGAATCGCCGGCGCGCCTCGGCAGCTCGCCTCCGAGCGCGACCAGAACGTGCAGGTCGGCGACTATGTCGTGAAGATCTCCAACTCGGCGGAGAGCCGAACCGCGTTGGACCTGCAGCACGCCGCGCTCACCCATCTGGCCGTGACGGACCCAACGTTGGCCATCCCCCGCATCGCCGCACCCGGCATCGTCGAACACGACGACCACCTCCTGCGATCGCTGTCGTTTCTGCCGGGCACGCCCTACGCCACGGCCGACCAGTCACCGGCGCTGCGGCACGAACTCGGTCGCTTCGTGGGGCGGATGTCGCGCGGTCTGCAGGGTTTCGGGCATCCCGCCGCGCACAGGCCGGGCTTCATGTGGAACCTCGACAGTGCCGCCGCGGTCAGGCCGTGGGTTGCCGACATCGCCAACGACGACGACCGGGCCGTCGTCGAGCGAGCGTTCCAGCGTCACCAACAACGAGTCGAACCCGTGCTCCCATTCCTGCGCGGTGCGGTGGTTCACCACGACGCCAACGACCACAACGTTCTCGTCGACGACTCCCCCGCCGGGCCGGTCATCAGTGGCCTGATCGATTTCGGCGACATGCTCTTCGCCCGCCAGGTCAACGAGTTGGCAGTCACGCTTGCATACGCACTGCTCGACGTCTCAGACCTCGTCGCGGCCGGCCGCGATGTCATCAGCGGGTACGTCGCCCAGTTCCCACTGACCGATGACGAACTGCGCGTGGTCTACGACTTGGCAGCCACTCGGTTGGCCATGAGCGTGGCCATTTCCTCGCACCGACAACTTGCGTTCCCGGACAACGGCTACCTCACCATTTCGCAGGCGCCCGCTCTTCGCCTTCTGCGACGGCTGACGGGCATGCGGCCAGAGTTCCTCCACTTTGCGGCCCGCGAGGCTGCCGGGCTGGAGCCCGTCCCGCAGCACGACCGCATCGTCAGTTGGTTGCAATCACCTGCGTGCCAGCCATCCAGTGTGCTCCCCATCGATCTTCGCCGCTCCCGACGGGTCGTCATCAGCCTGGCCGACGACGCTCCTGCCACGCAGTTGCCCGGGCCGGTGGAGTCGTGGGAATGGATGCAAGCACAAATGGACGCTGCCGGGGCGCAGGTCGTAGTCGGCCGCTACGACGAAGACCGCTCGTGCTACCAGGGCGAGCAGTTCCACACCGACGCACCCGAACCCCGGTCCGTACACACCGGCATCGACCTGTTCATCGCCGAGAACACGACCGTGCACGCGATGCTCGATGGTGTCCTCGAGTCGGTCGTCGACAACGACGTCGCGTACGACTACGGCCCCACCGTGGTGCTGCGTCACCGCACCGGCAACGACAGCACCGGTAACGACAGCACCGGAGACGACACGCCGTTCTGGGTGCTGTACGGCCACCTCTCCCGCGCAACGTTGGCGCTGCACCGAGTGGGCGACACCGTGGCCGCGGGCGATGTCATCGGCTTCATTGGTGACCACACCGTCAACGGCGGCTGGGCGCCGCATGTCCACGTGCAGATCATGACCGACCTGATGGCGGACCCCGAGAGGGGCTTCGACGGCAACTTCGAGGGCGCCGGCGAACCCAGCCGAATGGCCATCTGGCGCAGCCTGGTTCCCGACGCCAACCTCTTGATACGCCTTGCACCCGAGACCTTCGACGACCACTCGGCCGACCAGCCCTCCGCGCTGCAGCCGCGACGCGCCGCCGACCTCGGCCCGTCGCTCAGCACCAGCTATCGCGACCATCTGTCAATCGTTCGCGGAGAGGGCGCCTGGCTCTTTGATCACGAAGGCCGCGGCTACCTCGACTGCGTCAACAACGTCGCTCACGTCGGGCACGCGAACCCACACGTCGTGGCCGCCATCGCCCGGCAGGCAGCAGTGCTCAACACCAACACGCGCTACCTCCACCGCACCATTCTCGACTACGCCGAGCGACTGGCGGCCACCTTCCCTGCGCCGCTGAGTGTCGTGTACTTCACCAACTCCGGCAGCGAGGCCAACGAGCTGGCGCTGCGCATTGCGCGCACCGTCACCGGTCGCCACGACATCGTCGCCCTCGACTGGGGCTACCACGGCAACACCAACGATCTCGTCGAGATCAGTGCCTACAAGTTCAATCGCAAAGGTGGCCCGGGGAAACCGGCCCACACACACCTCGCTGAGCTGCCCGACCCGTACCGCGGTCTACATGGCGACGATGGCCCTGCGTACGCGCAGTCGGTCGCCACCGCCGCGGCCGCTGCCACCGAGCACAACGGCCGCGGCCCGGCCGCGTTCATAGCGGAGAGCATCAGTGGCTGCGGCGGCCAAGTTGTCTTCCCAGCGGGCTACTTGGCAGCCGCGTACGAGCACGCGCGCGCGACCGGTGCGCTGTGCATCGCGGACGAAGTGCAGGTCGGATTCGGTCGCGTCGGCACGGCAATGTGGGCGTTCGAGGAGCACGCCGTCGTGCCCGACATCGTCACCCTCGGCAAACCCATCGGCAACGGCCACCCGCTCGGCGCGGTGGTCACCACCGCGGCGCTCGCGGCGCAGTTCGCGAACGGCATGGAATGGTTCAACACCTTCGGCGGCAACCCGGTGTCCTGCGCTGCCGGCATGGCGGTGCTCGATGTCATCGAGCAGGAACACCTGATGGAGCGCGCACTCGACACCGGCGGGTACCTTCTCAACTGCTTTCACGAGCTAGCCGCCCGACATCAGGCCATCGGCGATGTGCGCGGGCGCGGCCTGTACCTCGGCCTAGATCTCGTCACCGACCGCGGCACCAAACAGCCCGCCACCCAGCTGGCCGCCGACGTTGCCAATCGCCTTCGCGAGCAGGGCGTGCTGATCTCCACAGATGGCCCGCACGACAACGTCATCAAGATCAAACCGCCGATCGTCTTCACCCGCGACGACGCCGACATCCTCTGCAGCGAGCTCGACCGAGCGCTGGCTGAACTGCCTGCCGACAGTCGAAGGTAGCCGCTCCGCCCGGTGTCACAGGCGAACGGGCTGCGCTACCTCTATCGTTGAGTGATTCATGAAATGAGAGACACCGTGGAAGCACACAGTGAGGACGTCCAGAGCGACGTCACCGATTCCGGCGACATCGCCGCAGAC
>JAYVVY010000088.1:0-8043 GCA_043786575.1 Ilumatobacteraceae bacterium | reverse complement strand
ACCGGCTCTTTTTCATTCGTCGGGCTGACAGGATTTGAACCTGCGACCCCTTGTCCCCCAGACAAGTGCGCTACCAAGCTGCGCTACAGCCCGAATGTTTCGACCGAGAACTCTACCGACTGACGGCCATTTCGGCTCGCCGTCAGGTCAACAACTGCACGATCCGCCAGGTCAGATAGACGACCAGCAGCACCATCAGCAGCTTGAAGTGCCACGGCGCTTTCATGTCGTCTTCGTCGCCGTCCTCGCCCGCCGCCAGCTGGTGCAGGTTGAGGTTCTTGGCGGTGATCGGCTGCTGGGCGGCAACACTCCGCCCACAGGTGGGGCAAGTGCCATCTTCGTTCATTGCCGACGGCGCCAGGTACTTGGCGCAATCTTCACACCAGGGCATATTCGTTACACCAGGTTCCTATTCGCTGCGCTTACGCACACGCAGCTTGATGGGCGTCGAGCCGAAGTCGAACGCCTCACGGATTGAGCGCTCAAGGTAACGCAGGTACGTGTGCGGTAGCTCGCGGTTCACGAACAGGGTGAACGTCGGCGGGTCGGTGGCGCCCTGTAGGGCGTACATCACCTTCACACCGTGGCCTGCGGGCTGACGCTGCTGCGCATCGGAGATGACCTTGTTGACATCGCGGGTGGGCACACGACGGTGGTACTGGACGATTGCTTCTTGCAGTACAGGGCGCAGCTTGTCGACACCCTTGCCGGTGAGCGCGGAGATCTTCAGGATCGGCGAGTCGCCCGTGAAGTACAGCTTGCGCTTGACTTCGGCCTGGATTTCGAGGCGGCGGTCGGCGTCGTCGATCATCTCCCACTTGTTGAGCATGACCACGATCGGGCAGCCGGCGGCGTCCACGCGCTCGGCCAACCGCTGGTCTTGGCTGGTTACGCCTTCCATGGCGTCGATGACCAGCAGTGCGATGTCGGAGACGTCGATGGCCCGCAGCGCACGGACCATCGAGTAGTACTCGGCCGAGTCGTCGATGCGGCTGCGACGGCGCATACCTGCAGTGTCGACAAACACGATGGGACCATCGGGTGTGTCGACCAGCGTGTCGATGGCGTCGCGAGTGGTGCCGGCCATATCGTGCACTACCGAACGGTTTGCACCCACCAAACGATTGAACAGCGTGCTCTTGCCGACATTGGGGCGCCCGACAATGGCGACGCGCGGCGGTGCAACATCGTTGGGGTTCCAGAGTTGGTCGCCCTCATCGTCAACAGGGATGTCGATGACGGGCTCGCGCTGGCCCTCGGGCAGCATGCTGACCACGACGTCCAGCAAGTCGCCGGCACGACGACCATGCAACGCACTGACGGCCTGCGGCTCGCCGAGACCGAGCGCGAGGAATTCCCAGCGATCGTTCTCGCGGCGATCGTTATCGGCCTTGTTGGTGACCAAGATGACGGGAGCCTTGAGATGACGCAGCCACTGAGCGACGGACTCGTCGTCCTCCGTCATGCCGACCGACGCGTCGACGACGAAGAGCACCACGTCGGCCTCTTTCACCGCGGCTTCAACCTGACGGCTGACCTTCTCGTCAAGATCTGTACCGCCCGGCTGCCAGCCGCCGGTGTCGACCAGCATGAACGGCACGCCCAGCCATTCGGCTTCCACTTCCTTACGGTCGCGGGTGACGCCGGGGCGATCCTCCACGATTGCCACCTGACCACCGACGATCCGGTTGAACAGGGTGCTCTTGCCCACATTGGGGCGACCTACGACGACAACGGTGGGCAAACTCACGAAACACTCTCCAACACTTCAACACTTGCGTGCTCGGCATTCAGGGCCCGCCGCAGGGCAATGCCGTCGGTGGGAATCACTTCGACGGCTCGGGGCAGTTCAGCCACGGTGGTGCCGTCGAGGAAACGGCCCTCGCTGAGGCAGACGTCCGGCAACAGGTAACGGTGACCGGCGGGTTGCTCGGCCAGGACACGAATCAGGTCGGCGCCAACCATCAGGCCGGTCACTGCGGTGTTGCCACCGAAGAACTCGTTGACGACCGGAATGATGCGGATGTCGTGGCGGCCCAGCGAGTCGACCAGCGGGCCAATGATGCGGGCACCGAACTCTCCGGTGAGCACACCAATGGGTGCATCCGGGCGCGGCCCGAGGCGGACACTGACAGATCCAGCTTCGTTGTTGTCCGTGCTGCAGCCGCGAAGACCGGTGTCTCCTGCCGGATTGCGCGGGGCACGGTAGCCCTCGGCCGGTGCGCCGTCGACGGCGGCGAAGAAGCCACTGAGCGGCCCGGTTGGCTCTGCGACGGAACCGTTGAACTCGAGCTCGAACGTGCGCGCCATCCCGATGCCGTCCTCGTGCATGTGGAAGCCCTCGTACGAGTCCGCCTCCGGGAACGGCAGCCCGGCCATGAGGTAATACTCGTCGGCGGCAAACACCATCCGGCGACCGAGGATGCGCAAGAAGATCTCCTGCCAGTCTCGAACGGAGGCAACCATCGCTCGTGCTTCTTCCTGGGTGTGCAGGCGCATCGCGGACTCGGCGTTGAACTTGCTGAGGCCCAGCGGCACGACTGCCACCGACTCCAGCTCGGGGTACTGGTCCAGCACACCCAGCATCGTCTGCTCGAAGACCAACCCGTCGTTGACGCCAGGGCACAGCACAACTTGGCCGCGCACGGCAATCCCATGGTCCAGCAGTGCACGCAGCCAGCGCAACGACATACCGCCGCGAGGGTTCTTGAGCATCCGATTCCGCACCTCAGGGTCGGTGGCGTGAATGCTGACGTTGATGGGCGACAGGCGTTCGGTGATGACCCGTTCAAGGTCGGCTTCGGTGAAGCGGGTGAGGGTGGTGAAGTTGCCGTACAGGAACGACAGGCGATAGTCGTCGTCCTTCAGGTACAGGCTCTTGCGCAGGCCCTTGGGCAATTGGTAGATGAAGCAGAACTCGCAGTGGTTGTCGCACGTGCGCACTCGGTCGAACACGGCGCTGGACACTTCGGCGCCCAGCGGCTCGCCCACCCGCTTCTCGATCTCGATGGTGAATTCCAGCCCGCCGCGCTGCACTTCCAGCGTGACCTCGCTGTCGTCGGCGGCGAAGCGCCATTCGATGATGTCGCGCGGTACGGTGCCGTTGATCGTGAGTACGACGTCGCCAATGGCAACACCGGCCCGCTGGGCAGCGGAGCCAGGCGCGACAGCGGCGACAGTGGGCAAAGACATGGTACTCAAGGCTACCGGCGGGCCTACCACGACCGCCGCTAGCCTGCCCAGCGTGACCGTTGACCGCGTGCTGCTCGCCGAACCGAGAGGGTTCTGTGCGGGCGTGGAGATGGCAATCAAGGCGCTGGCGTGGATGGTGCGCACGCACGACACGCCCGTGTACTGCTACCACGAGATCGTGCACAACAAGATCGTCGTCCAGCGCTTCGAGGCGCAGGGCGTCATCTTCGTTGACGACATCGACGAGGTGCCCGAAGGCATGCCGATCATGCTCTCCGCCCACGGCTCAGCACCGGAAGTTGTCGCTGCGGCCCGCAGCCGAGGCAGTTACGTTGTCGATTCCGTCTGCCCGCTCGTGACAAAGGTGCATCACGAGGTCAAGGTGCGCGCTGGTAAGGGATTTCGCATTGTCTACGTCGGCCACGAAGGCCACGAGGAAGCCGTCGGCACCATGGCCGTCGCTCCCGACTCCATCAGCCGGGTGGAGAGCGTTGCCGAAGTGCTGGCACTCCCCCAGTTCGACGAGCCGGTTGCGCTGCTCGCACAGACAACTCTTTCACATCGCGATTGGGAGGGCGTGGCCGTCGCCGTTCGAGAGCGCTACCCGGAGGTGTGGTCGCCCGGCCGCAGCGACCTGTGCTTCGCCACCACCAACCGCCAATCGGCGCTGATGGCGATGGCACCGCGCTGCGACGCCATCGTGGTCATTGGGTCGGCCAACTCGTCCAACACTCGTGCGCTGGAGAAGTTGGCGATCGAAGCCGGTTGCCCGCAGGTGTTCCGGGTGAACGGCGCCGAGGAGGTGCCCGACAATCTGCACGGCACCGTCGGCGTCACCGCGGGCGCATCGGCCCCGGAGGAACTGGTGGAGGCCATCATCGCCCGCCTTGCACCGACCGAGGGCGTCGAACTGCTGCGAGTCACCGAAGAAGATGAGTACTTCCCGCCGCCGCGCAACATCCGCGACCTGCAGGCCGCCATCGGCGTGGCTGCCGCAGCCATGTGCGGCGGCCGCGTGGAGCTGTCAACTGTGTTCGACGATCGGGGCTTGGCCGCCAGCGATGTGCTGGCAACGCTCGTTGCTTCCTAACCTGTCCGCATGCTCTCCCCCACACTCGCCACTCTTCGCCTGTTTTTGCACGTCACGGCGGCCACCATTTGGGTCGGCGGCCAGTTCGCACTCGCAGGCATCGTGCCGGCCCTGCGCAAGGCGGCACCTGAGGCGACCAAGCCAGTGGCGCAGGCGTTCGCCCGCCTGGCCTGGCCGGCGTTTGGCGTGCTGGTGGTCACCGGCATGTGGAACATCACAGCCATCGACATCACCGACACCTCGTCCGCTTACCAGGCCACGGTGATGATGCACATTGCGCTCGCCGCCGGCGCCGGCATCTTCGTCGCGGTCCACCAATTCGGCGCGTCGGTCGCCGCCAAGGCCATCGGCGGCTCCCTCGGCGCGCTGCTCTCAATCGGAGCCCTGTTCGTCGGCCTGCTTCTCCGCACCGGCACCGCCTGACACACGACCCAATCCCATGCTCTTGAAGGGTGGGCAGCAGGTCGCTGGCCGGCCTCAACCCGCTTCCCCCCGAGAGCGCCACTTGTTGTTTTCGCTCAGCGACAACTGTCCTTGCACCCGATTGGCTCAAGCGCAACACAAATTGTTGCTGAGCGAAATCAAGTACACCCCGCCCTGAGCACGGACGACCGAACGCGTCCGCGGACGAGCGCGGCACACCCACTTCCAGAGCAAATGGTTGACGAACGAGAGCAGGCCGCAGCGCCAACCCGTGAGAGCCGCCGCCGGAACCGCTAGTTTCGGGGGACTTGGCTCCAGGGGACTTCGCGGTCGACGCGGACGTCGCCGGGCAGGCCCAAGACGCGCTCGCCGAGGATGTTGAGCATCACTTCTGTGGTGCCGCCCTCGATCGTGTTGGCACGGCTGCGCAGGAACGCCTTCTGCGGGGTCGCGTACTCCATCGCATGCTCCGGACGCACCATGGCGTAGCTGCCGTATAGCAACGCGTCGGCACCCATCAGGTTGACCAAGCACTCGTAGATGTCCTGGTTCAGTGTGGCACCGGCCATCTTGCTGATGCTGCCTTCCGGCCCCGGGTCGCCCATCTTGCGATTGTTGTTGGCACGAATGTTGGTGAGACGCAGGATCTCGGCCCGGCTCCACAACTTCATGACTTCGTCGCGAGTGGCGGCATCCTTCTTCCACTCGGGAGCCTTTGCCCACTCCATCATCAAGTTGGCGATGGTGCCCGAACCGCGCTGCGGGATCGAGCCGCCGATGGACTGGCGCTCGTTCATCAGCGTGGTCAGCGACACACGCCAGCCGTCGCCGGGCGCACCCAGCATTTCCTTCTCGGCGATGCGAGTGTCGGTGAAGAAGACCTCGTTGAATTCGGCCTCGCCGGTCATCTGGCGCAGCGGCAGGGTCTGTACGGTCGCGTCGTGCATGTCGACGACGAAGGCGGTGAGGCCGGCGTGCTTGACGGCCTCTGGGTTGGTGCGCACGACCAGCAGGCCCCAGCGCGACAGGTGGGCCAGCGTGGTCCACACCTTCTGGCCGTTGACGATCCACTCGTCGCCGTCCTTGACACCCTTGCTGGACAGGCCGGCGAAGTCGCTACCCGAGCCGGGTTCGCTGAACAGCTGGCACCAGATTTCCTCACCGGTGAACAGCGGGCGCAGATAGCGCGACTTCTGCTCTTCGCTGCCCCACACGGCAACCGTGGGGCCGCACATGCCGTGGCCGATTGGGTTGCGGTACATCGGGTTGGGTGCACCCTGCGCGTAGATGCGCTCGTTGACCAGCTTCTGCAACTTCGGGTTCATCTCAAGGCCACCGTGACCGACGGGGAAGTTCACCCAGGCGAGCCCCTTGTCGAACTGCGCACCCAGGAACGTGACCACGTCGGTGGTCTTGGGCGGGAACTCGGCCAGCAATGCATCAACTAGGTCGCTGACCTGCTGCTCGTCAGTGGTGAGCGGGGTCTCGGTGACAGTCATCGGTGGCTCCAGATCTCAGGGGTGCGGGCGGAACGGCCAGCGCAGAACGGATTCAACGATAGTTGCCGAGTGCCTGCGCGGCCGAAGCGGGCGACACACTCAGCGCCGTTGCAGCGTCAGACCCGGTAGGCCCGCAAGCGCCGTTGCAGCTGTCGTGCCGGCCCTGACGTCCATGTCGAGCGCAACCTGCAGGAAGGCCCAGGCTGACGCAACTTCGAGTTGCTCGACCTCGCGCCATCCGCGGCCGTGCGCTTCCTGTGAGCCGGCGGCGGTGAAGTGAAGGTACTCGCGCACGAGGTCCGGCAGGTCGGGAACATGGTCCGCGAGTTCGGCGTACAGCGCGATGTCACTGATGGCCTGATGGCCTGCGCCGGCGAAGTCCACGCGCCACGTCGGCCCACCGAGCAGTGCCCACGGACGGTCTGTGTCGACCGTCGCCGGGGTCACTTGATCGTTCTCAGACACGATCAGCAGCGTCGGCATGGTGACCCGTTCGAGTAGTGCGTCGCTCAACGATCGCGTGTATGCCTGAAAACCGATGATTGCCCGCACAGCGGGGTGCGGTGCGACTCCTCGGCTGCCGGCGGCTACCGCGAACGCGGTGTACGCGCCGTACGAGTGCCCGACAAGCGCGACCCGGCTGCTGTCGATTGCGGCAGCCACATCGGCGGGTACCGCTGTGCCTCGTTCCAGCAACTCACGCAGCACGAGGTGCGCGTCGGCAACGCGGTTGACCTCATTCGTCCGGTCGTCGGTGTGGTTGCCAGTCAGCCAGTCGAACAAGGTGTCGCCGGGGTGATCCGGGGACACGACCACTGCGCCGCGAGCTGCCAATGCTTCGCAGACCAACGAGTACGAGAACCGCATTCCGGTACGACCGTGCGAGAGCAGGATCAGCGGGAACTGACCGCCCAACGTGGGTGCGTCCTGCTGTGCAACCGCCGCGGCGAACGCCACGCTTGGAAACACCTCGTAGATCGACGGCTCGGCATCGGATGGGGCCGCCGGGTACCAGAGGTCAACGGCCAGGGTGCGGCCATCCCGCGTCGCGTCGACCAGCGAGATGGTGCGCCGGCCAACGGGAAAGTGCGGCGCCTCCAGCGGCGCGCCGGCGGTCAACATCGTCATGAGTCGTCCTCCGGCCCTTCATCATCGGCAATTCCCAGCGCGGCCAGCCGTTCGAGCAGGCCGTCACGAATCGACACTCCCGGCTCGCGTGCTTTGTCGCCCGCGATTCGCCAGCCGAGGCGACTGGAGTACAGCAGCGGCGGCTCCTTGAGTCGGCCAGGCTGCACCGCCACCACACGAGCGAAGAACAGCACGTGGTCAGCCATGTCCTTCGTGTCGAACACTTCGCAGTGCAGCCACGCGATTGCGTCGCGAACTACCGGTAGCTCGGTGCCCGGGAACGTCGTCAGGAACTCGTCAGCCAGGTACCGAAACTTGCGGCCCGGATAGGAAAAGTACTGGCCAGCCGCAACTTGGTCGCCAGCCAGCACGCTGACTGCGAACTGGCCGGTGGCTACCAGCAGCGGGTATGTGTCGTGCTTCGGCGAGACGCTGGCCATCAGGATCGGCTCCTCGAAGCTGACCTGGCTGACCCAGTGGCTGCAGTACGCGCGGCTGACGCCCTCGTGGTGGGCGCCGACCACCTGCACTCCGTGCATCATCTGCCCGAGGGACCGCTTGAGGACTTGGTCGATCATCAGTTCCAGTGTCGCAGCCAGCGAGCGTGTTCTGCTCGCTCCTGCGCCAACTCTGGGAAGGCGCCGCGCAGTGTGGCAAGAACACTCAACGGGGCGGGCTCATCCATCGCGACCAGAATGTTCTTCAGGTTGT
>JAYVVY010000087.1:0-9354 GCA_043786575.1 Ilumatobacteraceae bacterium | reverse complement strand
TCATGTGGCCGACGACGGCGTCCTCATTCTCGACAACGCGGACCGACCGGAGTATTCCGACGGGCTACGCGAGCTCGAATCCGCCGGGTTCACCTGTCTCGGCTTCACCGGGCTCACACCGATCAATGCATTTGCTGGTGTGACAACCGTTGCGTTCAAAGCCGGGGTCCGGATTCGAGGACGGCGTGTCACGTTCGTCACCGTCGACAACTGATTCGCGTTGTACGCCGACGCCGCGGGGGCCGAACCGGTGAGCACCGAGACCACAGCGAATCGTCCCGCGGCCAGACAGCTGTCCTCCGACACGTTGACAATGATCGTCTCGACGATCGCCTTGGGTGCTGTTTCGTACCTGGTACTCGGTGTCGGCGCTCGCGTCGTTGACCCCGATGGAATGGCGTCGTTCCTTTCGCTCTGGGCGCTGCTCAACACCATGGTCCTGTCGGCTGTCATTCCGATCGAGCACATCGCGCCGCGACTGATTGCGACGATGGGGTTGACGCTTGCCCGTCGTTCGATATTTGCTCACGCTCTGGTGCTTGCATCGATGTCGACATTGCTCGCAGTGGGGGCGAGTCTGCTCATTTCCAGTGGCGGCTCCGCTTCCATGTACGTGGCGGGCGCTGCCTTCGGTGTGTCGTTCGGTGTGTGGTCCGGGCGGCGCGCCGGGCTGGTGGGCAGCGGTCAGTTCCGGCCCGTCATGCTCCGCTCAATTGTGAACATGCTGGTCGCTTCTGCGGGCCTCGGTGCGCTGCTGCTGTTCAGTCACGTCGATCCGGCATTGCTGTTTGTGCCGGTGGTGCTCGGCAATCTGCTCGGCGCGGCGAACAAGGCGGCGCGGGCACCGCAGACAACGAACTCTTCTGTCGCCCCACCGATGCGGCTGGCGACATCGGAATACCGACTACTGGGCGCCATGGTAGGTGCGACGTTTGCGACGGTGGCGCTCAACAATGGATCGCTTGTGCTGGGCAGGGCGTGGGGTGTCAGCGCCGACGATCTCGTTGCGTATGCGGGTCTCCTCAACCTCGTCGGAGTTCCGTACATGTTGCTCAACAACGTGATGGCACCGCTCAACCTCAGGCTGGTTCATCTGGCCCGCACGCACGCAACAGCGGAACTGACGTCGGTCGCCCTCAAGGCGACTGCAGCGCTCGTCGGGACGGTGGCCGTGTGTGCCCTGGGCACTGCGCTGGTCGGCACGTTCGCGCTGAGGTTGCTCATCGGTGATGGGTACGATGCCACGGTGGCCTTCGCCGTCGGGGTTGCGATCGCCGAGGGCGCGGTCTGGCTGACGGTGATACCGCGGCTGCTCGGCTCGGCGCTCGGTGTCACGCGACCGCTGGTGGTGTCGTGGGGAGTCGGGCTCGCGGTCTTCGGCTTTGTCGGGCTTCTGCCAATCGACGGGATGCAGAAGGTGATCTACGCCCCGCTGTCCGCTGCGATCGTCATTGTGGCGATTGCCCTGCCGTGGATGCTTCGGCTGGCCCGACAGCCGACTGTGGAGCCGCGCGCCGCTTGAGTAGCTCGAGCGCGCCGGCCTCAGCGGGCCCAAGGCCGATACCGACCGGAGTTGCACGGAAGACCTGTCGGTGCAGGTACAAATCGGCTGCCGCATCGAAGGCGGCGTGGTCTGCGAGGTTGGCAGCATCGAGACTTTCGATGGGAAACTCAGTCCAACGCGCCCGACGCCGGGTGTGGGTGCCACCGCTGTACCCGCGGTACGTGATGAGGTTGCGGTTGGGGCTGAGGCAGTAGCCGTCGTGCTCCCAGATCGATGCGGCCCAGCGGTACGCCCACGAGGAGATCCGACCGTGACGGGCCAGCGAGAAGTTTTGCTTCCAGCGCAGTGCCGCCAGTCGCGAACCCAGGACCTCAGAAAGCTCGGTCACCGTGCAGTCGGTGCCCCACGAAAGTGTCGGATCGTAGTGCTGCCACGCTCGACGCCACGTCGCCCAGGCGAACGACTCGGGAACGCGTGACAACCGAGCTGCTTCGTCGGGCATCGAGATGACACTGCGTGGGACAACGTTGTAACCCGACACATGGAAAACGTCTTCTCTGTGAGCGAACTCGTGAAGGGCGTTGGTGGCGAACTCGATGAACTGCGGGCCGACGCCGACGTCGTCCTCGATCACGATGAGAGACTCAAATTCCTCGAGCACCCACGACACGGCACCGGGCACCGCTCGTTCTAAACCGACATTTGTGTCTCGAAACAACGTGCCGACGTTGTCGGTCCAGTCGATGCGCCCGACCGCCGCTTGCGTTTCGGACACCCTGCGCACGTCATCGGGATGATTGGCTCGTGGCCCGTCGACGGCAACTCGGACAACTGCCGGCTGCGACTTCCGGAGCGAATCGATGAGATCAGCCAGCCGGTCGGGCCGGTTGAACCCGAGGAGCAGGACCGGGGTTGGTTCCACGGACGAAATGCTACCGGCGGGACCTTCTCGCGGATTGAGATGGTCCCATGCCTGCGCAGGCCGCCTGATATCCTCGTCAGGCTGTGAACCCTGATCTGGAATGCCCTGTGTGTCACTCGCCGGCGAGGGCGATGATGGCGTACGAAGTGGCTGGAGCCAATCAGGCTCAGCTCTGTGGTTGCCAGTCGTGTGGTTTCATTTTCGTCAACGAGCCAGTGTGGTTACCCGGTTCGTTCTCGACCGAACTCAACCGCCTGGACGTCGGCTCAGCGGATCGGTCGTTGCTGGTGGCCTCGTTCATCCGCGGGATGCTTGCCCGACGATCGTCACGATCATCATGGACTGTTCTCGATGTCGGGGGCGGCGATGGCCTCCTCACGCGAGTGCTACGCGATCACGGGGTGGACTGCCGCTGGACTGACCCGTTCTGCGAGCCGGCGTTCTACGTTGGTCCGCCCGCAGACGAGGTGGACAGGTTCGATCTGGCCGTGATGAGCGAAGTGGCGCTCCATTTAACCGACCCGATCAGTGCGTTCGCGGAGGTGCTGTCTCGAGCTGACCGACTGATGTTCACCGCGGTTGTCCCGCCTCCAAACCTCAGCGCGGACTGGTGGTACCTCATGCCGGCAAGTGGGCAGCACGTTGCCTTTTACCCAGTCACGGCAACCGCCGAGATAGCCCGGCGACTCGATGCCGATTGGTGTAGCGATGGCAAGTTCTTTCACCTGCTGTCGACCAAGGGAATCAGCCGCTCGCTACGGCTGCGGGTAGAACGACGGGAATTCAGCCTGTTGGCCTCCGAGATGTACGACGTACTCGGTCTTGTCGATCGCGCCAGAGGGCGGCAGCGGTCGCTGACAACAATTGATCAGGCGGCGGTCGAAGGCAGCCTGCGAGACCCACAGGGGAACACACATGACTGACCAGCGACTGATGTACACCGCTGCGGATGTGAACTATCTGCTGCAGGCACAAGTACTGCTGCGGTCGCTGAGTGCCACGCAAGAAGCGCCGCTGCACCTGATCGTCTTTGGTTCGGGCTGGGAGCCAGAACACGAACGGCAACTCTTTGCGCAGGCGAGCGGTGTGGTGACGGTGGAGATCCGTTCAGTCGACCCCAGCCGCCATCGATCCATTCGACTCACTAACAACTTCCCGCTGGCCACCGCGTACAACGTGTTGGCTCCGAAAGCGGAACTCCCGGCAGGGGCTCGAGCGCTCTATGTCGATGCGGATGTCGTGGTCCGTCGCGATCTCGCCGAGTTGTTCTCGATGCCGATGGAACATGCCGTTGGCGCCGTCATCGACGCCCACGTCTCGATGATGGGCATCCCCTCTATGTGGCGCCCCTGGCGCGAGGAGGGTGTTGCACCCACGGTGCCATACCTCAATACGGGCGCGCTGCTGGTCGACGTCGATCAGTGGAGGGCGGATCGCCTCACCGAGCAGATTGTCGAATACCTGGAGCGATACGACCTTCCGTGTGTTGACCAGGATGCAATCAATCTCGTGCTGCGCGGCGCCTTCGATCGGCTGCGTCCAGCGTTCAACTCAATGCCGTATCACTTGATGAAGCTGCTCCGCAACGCCGACCTGGTCGAGTCCCAAGACGACATCGCCGAAAGCATCACGGACCCGGCGATCATTCACTTCCATCGGTCCTTCCTCGGCAAACCGTGGGCGTACCGATGCACCCATCCGGCCCGCCATCTGTGGACAGATCTGGCCACCGCTGCCAACCCAAAGTGGCGGCGATCGGTCGATGCCATGGGAGCGGCTCGTGGGCTGGCTGCACTCAAGGCCAAGATGTCCATGCTCGACGAACGGGCGCCTGCCATGCGTTCGTTGTCGCTACGTCCAGCGGGTGCGAGTTGAACCGGCTCGGACAAGAACCTGCGCTCGGTGCCTTTCCCGTTTTCAGGGACGCTCGGGGGGCACTCGGAGCGGCGGAGTTTGCCGACCTGCCGTTTGTTCCACGGCGTGTTTTCTGGCTCTTTGACGTTGCCGCCGACGAGACCCGAGCCAACCACGGCCACCGCGAGTGCGAGCAACTTGTATTCGTGCAACAGGGAACTGTGTCGGGCTTCACCGTCGACGCGGCGGGTGAGAATTTCGACTTTGCTCTCAGCCCTGGCCAGTGGGTGTACGTCCCGGTACGCCACTGGCTGCAGCTGAACAACTTCTCGGTGGGCGCCCTCGTCGGTGTGCTCGCAAGCCACCCGTTCGACGCCGATGAGTACATCGACAGCGCCGGCGAGCTGGACGACTGACTCGTCAGAGCAGGGCTATTGCGGACGCGACTTGGTCGACCTCGTCGTCAGTCATCGTGGGGAAGCACGGAACCGTCAGGATGCGGTCGACGAGCCACTCAGTGGCAGGGAGCGGCGAATCCGGGACGAGACCAGCCCAGCCAGGCTGGCGATGGTCCAGGATGGGATAGTGCACCCCGGTACCCACACCCGCAGCATCCAACCGACTGGCGTCTCCCGAGCGGTCGTCGGTGACCATGACTGCGAGGTGTCCGACGAAGCGCTCTGAGTGTTCGCCGATCATGTACCGGGATCCGGAGGCAGCGGCCGCGTATCTAGCGACGATGGTCCGTCGACGCTCGTTGTGTGCGTCAAGCGCGAGCTCCGTCTCAAGGAGCACCGCCGCCTGCATCTCATCGATGCGCGAGTTGATGCCGCCGGGCACGGCGACCTCGTAGCGGCTTCCCCATCCGTACTGAGCGATTCGTGCGACCAGCTCGTGCAGCGCCGGCGTGGATGAAATCACTGCGCCACCGTCGCCGTAGGCACCGAGGTTCTTCGTCGGATAAAAGCTGGTCGTAGCAATCTGGCCAAAGGTGCCGGCCGGCTGGCCACCGACCTGAGCGCCCATTGATTGTGCACAGTCCTCGACGAGAGGCACCCCGTGCGACGAGCACAGCGCCGCGATCTCGCGCACGTCACCAACGAGGCCGTACAGGTGAGTGAGGACGACGGCCGAAACGCCCGGCTGGGCGCTGAGCACCTCAGCGAGAGCCGTGCTCGACATCTGCCCGGTTCGGGGATCGACATCAACGAACACAGGTGTGGCGCCGATGTTGAGCGCCACGCCGGACGTGTACCCGCCAGCGTTTGAGACCGTGGCCACTTTGTGTCCTGGGCTTAAGCCGATTGCACGCAGGGCAAGGTAGAGAGCGTCAGTACCGTTCGCCACGCCCAGAACCGGTCGGCCACTGAGGCGGCCTGAGAGCCGGCGCTCCAACTCGGCCGTGAACGGCCCCTTCAGGAACGCGCCTCGCTCGATGACATCGGCCACCGACCTGAGGATGTTCGCAGCGGTGTCGGCGCTGATGCGCGACAAATCATTCAGAGGAACCCGTGGCACTGACGCAGTCTACGGGCTCGACGAAGCCGCGCGTAGTCTCCGTTCCCTGAATCGAGCCTGTGGGCGAATGGACGCGCACGGCAGACGTTGACGCGCGCGCCCTCGCTATTGCGTGACCGCGTCGAGGTGCTGGCGGAGGTCGAGCGCGTACCTCTCCGCCTCTAGGAAGGACAACTGAAGGGCGGCGTAGTTGTGTTCCAGCGAATTGCTGTACTCAACCGCTGCGGCCAGCGAGGCCTCCAGGTTGGCGACGTGCTCGCGCAGGCTGGCCTCGTAATCGCGAACTTCCTGAAGGGGCCGTTCGCGGAAGAGAGATGTGCCGTGCCGGGCCGCCGAGAGATTCACGTGCATATCGCGATCCTTCGGGTCGAACGACACGGCGATGAGACCATCGCCGCTGAACGACTCGTCGATCGTGTGCTCGGCGATGATGTGCCCGCCACACTGCTGCAGCAGTTCGAGGCATCGCTGATGAGTGTCGGCACGTCCCGAGATGGACTCGTGATGGGTGGAGAGAACCAGGAATCGAGTTCGCTGCGCGATCGTGGCAATCGACAACTCGAGCAGGCTGGTCTCGGCGCCCTGAATGTCGCTGAGGACAACGTCGGCTCGCTCTGCCCCTGCAGCAGCCACGATCTGATCGAGTGTCATTCCCTCGACCTGAACAACCAATCCATCTTCACACTCGAAGTCGGCAGCGGCCGATGACGGCCCCACGGCTGCTTGCAGAATGATGGCTTCACGGTCGTTCAACAACAGGTTGACCGCGGCAACGTCGAGGTGCCGTGGGTCCGGCTCGACGAGCACTGCGCGACCACGCGGCACTGCCTCCATGAACCAGAGTGCGTAGTAGCTCCAGAACGCACCGAGCTCGACGATCAGGTGATCGGAGGTGCCGGACGCGTCGCGCGCAACACGACTGACGATCTCGTGGAAGACAAGCTCCTCTTGTGGTTCGTGATGTCCGTGGAGCCGGCCGATGATCTCGGTCGTCCACGCGCCGTAATAGCAGCCGGCAACGACGCGCACCCCGTTGTGCATCACCTGCACGTCCTGGTCGCGGAAGCGCTGCACCGTTCCAGCGCCAGCTACCTTCGGGATCTGTGCACAGTCGTCGCACGACACTGTCAGCTCGACTCGCCGTCGCTCTTCCGGGTCGAGTTCGTCGGCGAGCGGTTTGCCCGGCGGATAGTCCGCGGCAAGGTGGGCGAAGTCGGCCACCTGGTCAGCGCGCAGCAACAGCAGGTGCAATGGACACCCACCCGCTGCCGAATAGATCCCCGCTTGCGACCGCTCACGCAACGTCTCCGCCGACGTGGGACGGATGACGCGTGCGGACGAATCGATCTCGAACATGTCGAGGTGCAGCACCTGGAGCTGTTCGACAAAGTGTGCCACCGAGGAACCCGCCGATTGCAGCTCGCGTGCCGAAAACTGCACGAATGCGGCCCTCAAGCCTTCTAGTGCGTGCCCGGCGCCACTGAGCACCGTCGCCTCCGCACCATTCGCTGCGAGACGCAGCACATCGACCCGAGTGTTGGCGAACACGTCGCTCAGTTCCGGCGTGAGCGACCCATGATCTGCGAGTGCAGCGTGGACCACACGCACATCGAGGCAATCGTTGAGGCGCAGATTCTCTTGAAGGAGCGCAACGTCAGTTGGATCCGGCTCGATGGCCACCACCGACGCCCCAAGTCGTGACGCCACGACGGAGTACCACCCGAGCTGCGCACCGACATCGCACACCACAGACCCGCTGCCAACCGCCATCCTGAACAGGAGCGATTGAAACGGCTGCCACTCCGCACCTCGTGGCACTGACTGGGCCATCAGCGAATCCGAGGCCGGCTCGGTGGCGAACGACAGCAACCCGAGGCCGCCGACCGGAACCTTCGACAACGGCTGGATTGGCGTCGAAGCTGGATCGATCATTGGCTGATCATACGGCCTAACGAAGCGTCCACTCTGGACGCATGGTGACAACACCGCCCGTTTCATAGGGTTTGCCGGTCATCACGTCGAAGCGGAGAGCGAGGTGCAGGTTGTCGTAGACGACCGCCCGGTTGAAGTCGGTGATTGACGTGTGCACGTCGTACGTACCGGGGAGCAAATCGACGCGGGGGATTGCAATTTCCACGATGCCAGTGCCAGACATTGTTGGCGGCACCATGCCGACATCGCGAGTATTTGGCGCGGTAATGGTTGCCCCACCCAAGCTTTCGATCTCGATGCCCACCACAGGCTGCGGGATCGTCTTGTGCGCCTGGTAGTGCAGGCGGAGCATGATTGAGTCGCTGGTTCGGCAACGCTTCACGGCCTCGGTGGCACCCTCTACGAACATCTCCACATGGGTGATTTGAATCTCGCCTGATCCACGGCGCACGCTGCCATCCGCGGATCGTGAGTCGGCGCCCAGCATGCGCTCGGTGTAGGCCTCCACCAGATCGGCCGGGTCGCCGGCATCGACCACGTTGCCGTGTTCCAGCCAGATTGCGCGGTCGCACAGGTTCTTGATGCTGCCCATGTCGTGTGTCACCAGCACGATCGTGCGACCCTCATTGCGGAACTCGACGAACTTCTCCAGGCAGCGACGCTGGAAGCTGACGTCGCCGACCGCCAGGATCTCGTCGACGATCAGCAACTGCGGGTCCACGTTGATGGCCACCGCAAAGGCGAGACGCACGTACATGCCCGAGGAGTAGGTCTTCACGGGCTGGTCGATGAAGGTGTGCAGTCCCGAGAAGTCAACGATCTCGTCGAACCGCCCGCTGATCTCGCGCCGGCCCATGCCAAGAATCGCAGCGTTCAGGAAGACGTTCTCGCGACCGGTGAGCTCGGGGTGAAAGCCGGCGCCAAGTTCGAGCAGCGCACCCATCCGGCGGTACACGGTCACCGTTCCAGAGTTGGGCTGCAGGATGCCGGCCATGCATTTCAGCAGCGTGCTCTTGCCCGACCCGTTCTGGCCGATTACGCCGAAGACTTCGCCTTCACGCACGTCGAACGTGACGTCGTTGACAGCAATGAAGTCCTCGAACTGATTGCGACCGCGTGCGGCGATCAGCTGCTTCAGTGAGTTGGTCTTCTGCTGATGGATGCGGAATGACTTGACCAAGTGGTCGACCGAGAGGATGACGTCGCCAGCCACTTACATCTCCTCCGCGAATCGGGGCGACAGCTTGCTGAAGATCCACGTGCCGAGAGCGAAGCTGACCGCAGCAAGCACCACCAGGTAGGCAACCTTGCCGGCGTTGGGGAAGCGCCCGTCGTACAACACATCGTGGAAGGACGTGATGTAGGCGCCCGTCGGCCCCTTTGTTGCCACAGCCTCCATGAGGCGACCCATGGGAACGTCGGGAAGCGCTGCCGTGAAGTAGATGATCGGAGTGGCATAGAACAACACCTGCGAGACAATGCCCCACAGGTATTGCACGTCGTGGAAGAACACGTTGAACGCGCCCAGGGCCAATGCGACGCCGGTGGTGAACACGGCCCACAGCAGGTAGAGAACCAGCAGCACGGGCAACCAGATCAACACGTTCTGCCCTGCAATGAGCAT